>NZ_RZOF01000032.1:0-31163 GCF_003998955.1 Mesorhizobium sp. M4B.F.Ca.ET.017.02.2.1
CAGCGCATGAGCCAGCACAATGCGGGAAAGCGCGGCAAGCCAGTGAGGGGTCGATGAGCGATATCGAACGCGAGAGCATGGAATTCGACGTGGTGATCGTCGGCGCGGGTCCGGCCGGCCTCGCCGCGGCGATCCGCCTGAAGCAGGTCAATCCCGAGCTTTCCGTCGTCGTGCTGGAAAAGGGCGGCGAGGTCGGCGCCCACATCCTGTCGGGCGCCGTCGTCGATCCGATCGGCGTCGACCGCCTTCTGCCGGGCTGGCGCGAGGAGGAAGGGCACCCGTTCAAGACGCCGGTGACCGATGATCATTTCCTGGTCCTTGGCCCCGCCGGCTCGTTCCGCCTGCCCAACATCCTGATGCCGCCGCTGATGAACAATCACGGCAACTACATCGTCTCGCTCGGCAATGTCTGCCGGTGGCTGGCGACCAAGGCAGAGGCGCTGGGCGTCGAGATCTATCCGGGCTTTGCCGCCGCAAGCCTCGTCTACAACGATGCCGGCGCCGTCACCGGCGTCATCACCGGCGACATGGGCGTCGAGAAGGATGGTACGCAGGGTCCTGGTTACGCGCCCGGCATGGCGCTGATGGGCAAATATGTGCTGATCGGCGAGGGCGCGCGCGGCTCGCTCGCCAAGCAGTTGATCGCCAAATACAAGCTTTCCGATGGCCGCGAGCCGGCCAAGTTCGGCATCGGCCTGAAGGAACTCTGGCAGGTCAAGCCGGAGCACCACAAGCCTGGCCTCGTCCAGCATTCCTTCGGCTGGCCGCTCGACATGAAGACCGGCGGCGGCTCCTTCCTCTATCATCTGGAAGACAACCAGGTGGCCGTCGGCTTCGTCGTCCATCTCAACTACAAGAACCCCTGGCTCTCGCCCTTCGAGGAGTTCCAGCGCTTCAAGACGCATCCGGCGATCAAGGGCACTTTCGAGGGCGCCAAGCGGATCGGCTATGGCGCGCGCGCCATCACCGAAGGCGGCTGGCAGTCGGTGCCGAAGTTGTCCTTCCCGGGCGGCGTGCTGATGGGCTGCGCGGCCGGCTTCGTCAACGTGCCGCGCATCAAGGGCTCGCACAATGCGGTGCTGTCGGGAATGCTGGCGGCCGAACATGTCGCGCAAGCGATCGCCGACGGCCGCGCCAATGACGAGCTTGCGTCTTACGAGGCCGCGTGGCGCGCGACCGACATCGGCAAGGATTTGAAGAAGGTGCGCAACGTCAAGCCGCTGTGGTCGCGCTTCGGCACCATCATCGGCGTCGGCCTCGGCGGCCTCGACATGTGGCTGAACACGCTGTTCGGCTTCTCGCCCTTCGGCACGCTGAAGCACGGCAAGGCCGACTACGCGACGCTGGAGCCGGCCACCAAGCATCAGAAGATCGCCTATCCGAAGCCCGATGGCGTGCTGACCTTCGATCGGCTCTCCTCGGTGTTCCTGTCCAACACCAATCACGAGGAGAACGAGCCGGTCCACCTCATCGTCGGCGACGCGGCACTGCAGCAGCGCTCCGAGCACGATGTCTTTGCCGGACCCTCGACGCGCTACTGTCCGGCCGGCGTCTATGAGTGGGTCGACAAGGATGGCAATGCGGCTGCCGATCCTTCCGCCAAGGACGTGCGCTTCGTCATCAACGCGCAGAACTGCGTCCACTGCAAGACTTGCGACATCAAGGACCCCAACCAGAACATCAACTGGGTGCCGCCACAAGGCGGCGAAGGCCCGGTCTATCAGGGCATGTGAGAGCGGCGGCCCGACCGGGCCGTCTCGACCGTCGCCCAAACGAAGAGCCGGCGAAGGCCCGGTCTATCAGGGCATGTGAGAGCGGCGGCCCGACCGGGCCGTCTCGCCCGCCGCCCAAACGAAGAGCCGGCGAGGGGCCGGTTTGTCAGGGTATGTAACGGGCCTGTTGAAACCGCGGCGGGCTTGTGGTTCCCTTTCCTGAAAGTGGAGGGACGGCCATGCGCCTCGCGGTCCTGGCATGCCTTGCAGCGGTCGGCAGCCTGTGCGGCTTAACCCCGGCGGCATCGGCCGGCACCAAGCTGCTGGTCAAGACGCGGACATACGACATCGCGGGCACGACGGGTGCCGCCCTGGTCGAGGCAATGGACCGCAAGGGCCCCAAGCACGGCTTCATGACTCGCGCCATCGCGGACACTGCTTACACGGTGAATTGGGATCTCGCCATGAGCCGCACCGACGGGGTCTGCCACCTGCGGCAGGCCGACGGCGTGCTCGACCTCACCTACACCTATCCGCGTCTGGCGCAGCCGGCCAGTGCCGCGCTCGAACGCCGCTGGAAGCGGTTCTTCGCCGGCGTCCGTGCGCATGAGGAGACGCATGGCCGCATCGCCAGGCGCATGATGCAGGCCACCGCGAAGTCGGTCCGTGGGCTCAAGCGTGCCGACAACTGGTTCTGCACCGGCACCCGCCAGGAGGCAAGGCGCCGCATCAACGCCATCTATGCCGAATACGAGGCCAAGCAGAACGCTTTCGACGCCCGCGAGCATCGCGACGGCGGCCATGTCGAGCATCTGGTGGATGGTTTGACCAAGCCCTGAGCGGATGGGAACGTCGCGCTAACCACGCGTCTTGCCGAACCGAGCCATGGCTGCAAGTGCGGTCTCATGCTCGTCGTCGGGCTTCTTCTCTTCCGCCCGCAGCGAAAACTCCACCAGCACCGGAAGGTGATCGGAGCCAGTTTCCTCGAGCCGCGTCGCCGAGTGGATCGTCACCCCGCCCTTGCTGAACACCTGGTCGATCGGCAGGCCGGCGAAGCGCCGCAGGACATCGGGCAGCTTGATGTACATCCAGGTCGGTCCGGCCGACGGCATGACGGTGAGCTTGCCGAGCGCCGCGACACGCCGCACCGCCGCGCTCCACGGCACGGCGTTGCAGTCGCCGGCCATGATGGCCGTCTCGCCAAGCGAGGCGAGCTGCTCCGAGAGTTCACCGATCTGCCAGGACTGCTCGCGCGGCCATGGCCAGCTGAGATGGATCGCGGCGACATCGGCGCTGACACCGCCGAAGTCGACGCTCGCGATCGCCATCGCCCCGCGCCGCTCGCAATGCGGCTCGGTCCCGGCGGCGAATGGACGCCTGGAGAGCAGCGCCACGCCGAACACGCCGTTGGGATAGGGACAAAGGATCCGGTAGGGATAGGCGCTGGTGATGTAGCCGAGCTCGGTCGTCCACATCTCCGACACCTCGTCGAGGGTGATCACGTCGGGATTGGTCCGGCCGATCAGCGACAGCACCTTCTTCGGCGTCGGATTGTCGTAGCGCAGATTCATCTGCAGCAGGCTGTAGACGATCTGGTCGGCGGGCTTGGCGACCGCCTGCACTGGCCACAGCCTGGGCAGCGTGCTGAGCGTGGTGGCGAAGCTGGCGACGGCAAACAATAACGCCGCGGCCGCCTGCAGGCGAAACGACGAGGCAAGCAGCGGCAATGCCAGGAGCGCGACCAGCACGGCGAGATGGACGCGGAAATGCGAGAAGGAATCGAAGGCCGGATGCAGCGTGCCGAAAAACCCGGCCACCAGAGCGGCCGAGAACGCCATCATTGCCAGGAATGTCACCCCAGCCACCATGTTCGGGCGCGCGCCGCTTGTTCTCATCGAAGTCGTGGTCTGCTGAATACCGCCGGCGATCCGTCCGGCCTGCTTATCCGCGAAATTGCGGCGCGATCAAGACGACGCATTGCCTCGCCGAGGGTTTCAGGGCTGGCCGGCTATTGGAAGGCCGTCTCCGAAAAGCTCCTGAGCTTGCGCGAATGCAGCCGCTCCATCGGCATCCCGGCCAGCTTCTCCATCGCCTTGATGCCGATGGTCAGGTGCTGCGCCACTTGCCGCTTGTAGAACTCGGTCGCCATGCCCGGCAGCTTCAATTCGCCATGCAGCGGCTTGTCGGAAACGCAAAGCAGCGTCCCGTAGGGCACGCGGAAGCGGAAGCCGTTGGCGGCAATGGTCGCCGATTCCATGTCGAGCGCGATCGCGCGCGACTGCGACAGCCGCTGCACCGGCCCGCGCTGGTCGCGCAGCTCCCAGTTGCGGTTGTCGATGGTGGCGACGGTGCCGGTGCGCATGATGCGCTTGAGGTCGTAGCCCGAAAGCCCGGTGACCTCGGCGACCGCTTCCTGCAGCGCCACCTGTATCTCGGCCAGCGGCGGGATCGGCACCCAGACTGGCAGATCGTCGTCCAGCACATGGTCCTCGCGCACATAGGCATGCGCCAGCACATAGTCGCCCAGCGCCTGCGTGTTGCGCAGGCCCGCGCAATGGCCGAGCATCACCCAGGCATGCGGTCGCAGCACCGCGATATGGTCGGTGATCGTCTTGGCGTTGGACGGGCCGACGCCGATATTGACCATGGTGATACCGCCATGGTTCGGCTTCTTCAAATGATAGGCCGGCATTTGCGGCAGGCGCTGCGGCGGCGCGCCTTCGGAGGGCACGCTCGATCCGGCATGGGTGATGACATTGCCAGGCTCGATGAATTCGGCGTATCCGCCGCCGCCGCTCTCCATCAGCTCGCGGGCGCGGGCGACGAATTCGTCGATGTAGAACTGGTAGTTGGTGAACAGCACGAAATTCTGGAAATGCTGCGGGCTGGTCGCCGTGTAGTGCGTCATGCGGTGCAGCGAATAGTCGATGCGCTGCGCCGTGAACGGCGCCAGCGGCCGCGGCTCGCCGAAGGCAACTTCGAACGTGCCGTTGGCGATCTGGTCATCGGTGCCGTCGAGATCGGGCACGTCGAACAGGTCGCGGATCGGCCGCTTGATGCGCTCGGCGGCTGTGCCGTCGACATAGGTGCCCTCCAGGAAGGCGAAATGCAGCGGGATGGGCGTGGTCGATTCCGACACCGTCACCTGGACGCCGTGATTGCGCATGATCAGCCGAAGCTGCTCGACGAGATAGTTTTCGAACAGCATCGGCTGGGTGACCGTGGTCGAGAAATGGCCGGGCGTCGGCATGTGGCCGTAGGCC
Organism: Mesorhizobium sp. M4B.F.Ca.ET.017.02.2.1; assembly: GCF_003998955.1. Taxonomy (NCBI): domain Bacteria; kingdom Pseudomonadati; phylum Pseudomonadota; class Alphaproteobacteria; order Hyphomicrobiales; family Phyllobacteriaceae; genus Mesorhizobium; species Mesorhizobium sp. M4B.F.Ca.ET.017.02.2.1. Next base: position 4,976 of record NZ_RZOF01000032.1, read on the forward strand.
TGGCGCGAGTCGACCTGGCTGAACGACGTCGTGGTGACGCCGATCTCGGGATAGAAGGCCCGGTAGCGCTTGTTGTTGTCGCCGCCGGCGGCCAGTGCCGCGAAGGAATCGCGCAGGAACTTGGTGTTGCGGTCGTAGAGCACCTGAAGCGCGGCGACCGCTTTTCTGGCGTCGTTGAAACTCTGCCTGCCGAAAGGCTCAGGCATGACGACAGATTCGATGGCTTGGGGGTAGATTCGCTTTTCCATGGCTCAATATAGAGACTTGGAAGAGCGGTTGGGAGGGGGAGCCAAGCCGGAACACAGCGTGAGCGCCGATTTTGTTCGTCCAAGGTTCAAGGTGTGTTGAGATTCAGGTCAGGCCGCGCCGAGTTGCAGGCCGGCATCCCCTGAATATCGACGCACCTCACCCGCGCTGCAGGGCGACCAGCAGGACAAAGCCGACACCGGACTTCTTCGGCGACGGCGCTTCGATCGTCGCGCTTGTATCGGCGCGCATCATCGGCACCGCCAGCACCGGGGCGGCGAGCAGCACCAGGATGAGCGCCGCCCGCGGCAGGAGCCGAAGGGCCTTCAGGGCGCTGGTGGTGATGATGCGGTCCATGATCGTAGCTTCTCTTTTGAGGGTTTGTCGGTTCAGCGGTTGAAATGGTTCATGCAGTTCGGCCGGCAGGAATTGGCAGCGTCCCAGGCCCGGGCCGGGCGGCCTGTCTCGGCCACCAGGACGGCGAAAAGCATGCCAAACAGGCTCATCAGCAGGCAGACGATGGTGAAGCGGCGGGCGAGCATTGCGTTGGTCCTCTCCTTCAATGCCAAGGAGAATGCCCGAGCGCCGCTGAACCGGCTCTGATGCCGGCATTCATCTGCGGTTCAAGTTCGTTGACGGGTTTTGAGGCGGCGCATCGGCCGGGTAGAAAATGAAAACGGGGCCACGAGGGCCCCGTCGTCAGGTGATTGCGGCGAGGCGCAGATCAGAGCTTGTGCCAGGTCTGGCTCTTGCAGATCAGGCCGCCGAACACGCAGCCGCTCATCTTGAGCGACGTGCCCGAAAGCGTCGCCTTGCCGGCATAGGTCTTGTCTGTTTCCGGATCGGTTATGCTGCCGGCATATTTGTTGTCGCCGGCCGCCTTGAGCGAGCCGATCGTCTTGCCGGCGAACTTGCCGGTCTTCAGCGTGATGGCAAACGCGCCGCCGCCGCCGATCGCCGCCGTCTCGCCGGACTGCGTTTTCCAGTTGCCCTCGATCGGATCGGCAAAGGCCGCGCCGGCCATGATCAAGGTGGCCGCCACGGCCAGGCTCACTTTTCGAAACATGTCTGTCCTCCCTATAGGTTCCGGTGGGGCGCCGTCCCGCCTTCCTAACCCTTACGCAAACGTAAGCTAGTTCAGCTTCCGGCAAAACAAAAGCGGTGCCGCCGGGGAAGGTTGCAGGATTTTGCCGCCACCTTTCAACGCGAAATGAACGGACAGCTTCATTGCCATTGGTTCCCGTGGTTAGCGGAGTGTTGACCGGACCGTTCGAAGTTTTCGTCAAATTTGCCGCAAACAGGCTGAACTGCGGGCTTTGTATGCTTAACGAATTTCAGTGTTTACCTCTTGTTTTAGCTTTGTTTTCTTCAAATTAAGCACGCCATTTAACGACGGATTCAAGGCTCGGCTTCATCCTCGAAAGCATCGAAAGAGCAGCCCCCCGAGGGATACCAAGGGACAGAAGGAGGCAGCTCTCGGGAGCCAGACAGGGGATTGAAATGGCACGTTTTGAAATGCTTGAAGCCGGCTTCGGCGCCATAGGGGCAACTGCCCAGGCCGACATTCTTTTCGAACTGGGCATGATGTATGCGACCGGCCGCGATTGCGAGACCGACGTCGTCGCCGCCCACAAATGGTTCAACATCGCCGCCATCAAGGGTTCGGTGCGCGCCGCCGAATTGCGCTCGGAACTGTCGGCGGCGATGTCCAAGGCCGAGATCGCCAGGGCGCTGCGCGAAGCGCGCGAATGGATGACGATGCACTGACAGACAACAAGGGCGGAAACGCTTCGGGCCAAGGCCGCGCAAGACGGCCGGCACAGGGACAAGGCCGCACAATACGGCCGGACGAAAAGAAAGACAGGGAAGCGAGTGGGGTTTCGGGCGCGGGGGCGTTCGGGAAAGCTCGTTTGGCAAAAAGCCGCGACCGGCCGGAACAAGGCCGGCGCGGCTTTTGGCTTTCAAGCGGTCCGCGATACAATACAGGCCCAATCGAGTGCCGGCGATGCGCCAAGACATGCCAGGCGAAGGATGAAATGGTCCGGCCTCTCTAAAAGAAGCGCGGCCGGAGCGGCCGCGCGCGAGTGGAGGTGTTATATCACCATGAAAAAATTAGGTATTTTGAGCGCAGCCGCATTGGGCCTGATGATGAGCGCGCCGCTGGCATTTGCCGATGACATCACCATTTCGGTGGTCGGTCCGATGACCGGACAGCTCGCCACCATCGGCGACCAGTTCAAGCAGGGCGCGCAGGCCGCCGCCGACGCCATCAACGCCGCTGGCGGTGTCAACGGCAACCAGATCAAGCTCGACGTCCAGGACGACCAGTGCGATCCGAAGCAGGCGGTTTCCGTCGCCAACCGCATCGTCGCCGACGGCACCAGATTCGTCGATGGCCATGCCTGCTCGGGCTCCAGCATCCCGGCATCCGCCGTCTATGCCGAGGCCGGCACGCTGATGATGAGCCCGGCCTCCTCCAATCCGGAGCTGACCGATGCCGCGGCCAAGGCCGGCTGGCCGACGATCATGCGCCTCTATACGCGCGACGATGCGCAGGGCGCCTTCATCGGTCCGTGGATCGCCAAGAAATATGCCGGCAAGAATGTCGTCATCCTGCATGACAAGAGCGCCTACGGCCAGGGCGTGGCCGACGCCGTCAAGGCGACGATGAATGCCGGCGGCCTTAAGGAAGTGGATTACGAAGGCATCAATGCCGGCGAGAAGGACTATTCGGCCCTCGTCACCAAGTTGAAGGAGCTCAAGGCCGACGTCGTCTATTTCGGCGGCTACCACCCCGAGGGCGGCCTCATCCTGCGCCAGGCGGCCGAGCAGAACGTCAAGTTCCAGCTGATCATGCCGGACTCGATCGCCACTCCGGAATTCTGGCAGGTCGCCGGGCCGGCCGGCGAAGGCACGATGTTCGTCTTCCCGTCGGATCCGCAGGCCAAGCCTGAAGCCAAGGACGCCATCGCCAAGATCAAGGCCGGCGGCTTCGTGCCGGAAGGTTTCACGCTGTTCTCCTACGCCGTGGTCCAGGCCTTCGCCGAGGGCATCAAGCGCGCCGGCAGCGACGATCCGGCCAAGGTCGCCGAAGCGCTGAAGAACGGCCAGCCGATCAGCACCGTGGTCGGCGACGTCGTCTTCGACGAGAAGGGCGACCTGAAGAACGCCAGCTACGACATCAACCAGTGGCACGACGGCAAATACGCGCCGATCCAGCCTTGATCGTCGCTGCCTGACAGTCGGAAATGGCCGGATCTGCTCCGGCCATTTTCATTTTGGACAGTCAGGTCTGCGGTTCCTCGAAGCGCACCAGCACGGTGCCGTCGCTGACCTGCGCGCCTTCTGCCACGATCTCGGCGATCACCCCGTCATGCGGGGCGGCGATCGTATGTTCCATCTTCATCGCCTCGAGGATCAGCAGCGGCTGGCCCTTGACGACAGCATCGCCCGGCCCCGCGCGCACCAGCTTGACCAGGCCGGGCATCGGCGCGCGCAGGCTCCCGGATGCGGCGGCGGCTTCGTCGGCCTTCGCCAGCGGGTCGGGAACCGCGAAATTGTAGCCGGCCGCGCCTTCGAACACGGTGACGTGGCCTGGCCAGCGGGCGAGGCGAGGCGTGGTCCTCAGGTCGTGGGAATTGACCTCTTCGTACGGCGCCTCCAGCGCCACCTGGAAGCGGCCGTCCGGCCGCATCGAGATGCGCGCCAGTATGGCTTCTTCGCCGTAGCGCAGCCGGGTGCGTCTCTCCACCGTGTGGAAATGCGCATAGCCGGCGAGCGCCGACCAGGGGTCGCTGGTCGGCTCTTGCGCGCCGGCGCCCGATGCCGCGAGCGCCGCGGCGGCAATGATCTCGCCATTCGGCGGGGCGATCGCCACCAGTTCGTCCTGATGCCGGCCGATCAGCCCGGTGTCGACGTCGCCGGCCGCGAAATCGGCATCGGCGGCGAGCGCGGCGAGAAAGGCGGTGTTGACCGTCGAGCCGGCCACTTCGGTCTCAGCCAGCGCCTTGCGCAGCGCCGCAAGCGCGGCGGCCCGGTCCTTGCCGTGCACCACCAGCTTGGCGATCATCGGATCGTAGAAGGGCGAGATCGCATCGCCGGCGCGCACGCCCGTCTCGATGCGCATGGCTGCATGCGCCGGCGCCGCATCCGGGAATTTCAGATGATGCAGCGTGCCCGTCGCCGGCAGGAATCCCCTGGTGGCGTCCTCGGCATAGATACGCGCCTCGAAGGCGTGGCCGGCAAGCTGGATCTCGGCTTGCGCGCTCGGCAGCTTCTCGCCGGACGCGACCCGTAGCTGCCATTCGACCAGATCGATGCCGGTGACCATTTCGGTGACGGGGTGCTCGACCTGCAGGCGGGTGTTCATCTCCATGAACCAGAAGCGGTCGGCCTTCAGCCCCTGCGAGGCGTCGACGATGAACTCGATCGTGCCGGCGCCTGAATAGCTGATGGCCTTGGCAGCCTTCACCGCGGCCTCGGTCATCGCCTTGCGCAGCGCCGGCGTCATGCCGGGAGCGGGCGCTTCCTCGATCACCTTCTGGTGGCGGCGCTGCGCCGAGCAATCGCGCTCGAAAAGATGCACGGCATTGCCGAAATTGTCGCCGAACACCTGCACTTCGATATGGCGCGGCTTGTCGACATATTTTTCCACCAGCACGCGATCGTCGCCGAAGGCCGCTTTGGCCTCGCGCCGGGCGCCGGACAGCGCCTCTGAGAAATCGTCCGGGTGGTCGACGCGCCGCATGCCCTTGCCGCCGCCGCCGGCGCGCGCCTTGATCAGCACCGGATAGCCGATCTCGCGCGCCTTGGAGGCGAGGAGCACGATCTCCTGCGCCTCGCCGTGATAGCCGGGCACCACAGGAACGCCCGCCGTCTCCATCAGGCGCTTGGCCGCGTCCTTCAATCCCATGGCGCGGATCGAGGCCGCCGACGGGCCGATGAAGACCAGCCCTGCCGCCGTCACCTGGTCGACGAAATCCGGGTTCTCCGACAGGAAGCCGTAGCCCGGATGGATCGCCTCCGCGCCTGTGGCAAGCGCCGCCGCGACTATTCTATCGCCGCGCAAATAGCTTTCTCCGACAGGCGAGGGGCCGATGTGGACTGCCTCGTCGGCCATCTCGACATGCCAGGCCCTCGCATCCGCATCGGAATAGACGGCGACGGTGCGCACGCCCAACCTTCGTGCCGTGCGAATCACGCGGCAGGCGATCTCGCCGCGATTGGCGATCAGGATCTTGCCGAACATGGAGCCTCCCGGTTTTGCCTCGGTCGGCGCCAGTCGGGCGAGCGTCGGCCTATTTCGACGCCGCGATTTCGCAGCCGCCGCTCGCGGTCCTGACTTTCCACTTCTTCAGGCCCGCCTGGCAGGATCGTAGCGCCCGCTCTTCCGCGGCCGTTTGCGACGGCGCGTTCAGCCCCGAGCCGCAGATGATGTAGAGGTCGACGACGCGCGAATAGAAGGTCGTTGCATAGGCCGAATGGCCGCCGGCCGCCACATAGTCGTGGTAGGTTTTGATGCACTCGTCCTTCGGATTCCCAGGTAAATACGGAGAGAACCGCTTGTCGCCCACCTTGCCGGCAAGCGACTCCGCCGCGCCCGCGCCGGGCAAGGCGAATATAAGCAATCCCGCAAGTATCGAAGCAGCTATACGCCGAAAATAGTTCAGTTTCATTTTCACCCCATGCCCACCGCAAATTGCGGGGTGAGCAGTAGCGTGTATTCTCCGAGGCGACCAGCCCGGTATCGAAAAATCCTATTTGAGTTCGCAAATTATTTGATTGGTCCATGAAGTTCAGACTCCACCGACCGCAGCAACGGCCTCTCGGTATAGTTCCGCCGTTTGCTCGTCGAAGCAACAGAAGATGACGGTTTCCGGTATCGCGTTCTGGCTGAGGAAATCGCTCACGCTGCCGACAGCAACCCCCGTCGCCTTGTCCTTCGGGTAGCCGTAGATGCCGGTTGAGATCGCCGGAAAGCCAATCGTGCGGCAATCATGGGCGCTGGCGATCTCGAGCGAGCGCCGGTAGCAGGAGGCGAGCAGCTCGGCCTCGCCCTTGCCGCCGCCCTGCCAGACCGGCCCGACGGTGTGAATGACGTAGCGCGCCGGCAGCCGGTAGCCCTTGGTCAGCTTTGCATCGCCGGTCTCGCAGCCGTTGAGCGTGCGGCACTCCGCCAGGAGTTCAGGCCCCGCCGCGCGATGGATGGCGCCGTCGACCCCGCCACCGCCGAGCAGCGACGAATTGGCGGCGTTGACGATGGCATCGACCGCGAGCCTGGTGATGTCACCGGTATTGATGCGGAGCCTGTCGCCAGGAGCGCTCATCTCACATCCTGAACACGCCGAAGCGCGTCTCCTCGATGTCGGCATTGAGCGCGGCCGACAGGCTGAGCGCCAGGACCTCGCGCGTCCTCGCCGGGTCGATGATGCCGTCGTCCCACAGCCTCGCCGAGGAATAGAGCGGATGACCCTCATGCTCGTATTTCATCAGGATGGGCTTCCTGAATTTCGCTTCCTCTTCGGCGCTCCACTCGCCGCCCTTGCGCTCGATACCCTCGCGCTTGACCATGGCAAGCACCGTCGCCGCCTGCTCGCCGCCCATCACCGAAATGCGCGCATTCGGCCACATCCACAGGAAACGAGGTGAGTAGGCCCGCCCGCACATGCCGTAATTGCCGGCGCCGAACGAACCTCCGATGATCATCGTCACCTTCGGCACCCTGGCGGTGGCGACCGCCATCACCAGCTTGGCGCCGTCCTTGGCGATGCCGCCGACCTCGTATTTCCTGCCGACCATGAAGCCGGTGATGTTCTGCAGGAAGACCAGCGGAATGCCGCGCTGGCAGCAGAGCTCGATGAAATGCGCGCCCTTCAGCGCGCTCTCCGAAAACAACACGCCATTGTTGGCGATGATACCGACCGGCATGCCGTGCAGATGGGCAAAGCCGGTAACCAAGGTGGTGCCATAATTCTGCTTGAACTCGTCGAACTCCGAGCCGTCGACGGTGCGCGCGATCACCTCGCGCACGTCATAGGGCTGGCGCAGGTCCGTCGGCACGATGCCGTAGAGCTCATGCGGATCGTGAAGCGGCGGAATCGGTTTCTGTAAGTTCAGGCTTACCGCCTTGTTCCGATTGAGGTTCTTCACAATGCGCCGGCAAATGGCCAGCGCGTGTTCGTCGTCCATTGCGTAGTGGTCGGCGACGCCGGAAAGCCTTGTGTGGACATCGGCGCCGCCGAGCTCCTCGGCGCTGACATCCTCGCCTGTCGCCGCCTTCACCAGCGGCGGGCCGCCGAGGAAGATGGTCGCCTGGTTGCGCACCATGATCGTCTCGTCCGACATTGCCGGCACATAGGCGCCGCCCGCAGTGCAGGAGCCCATGACGCAGGCGATCTGCGGGATGCCTGCCGCCGACATGTTGGCCTGGTTGTAGAAGATGCGGCCGAAATGCTCGCGGTCGGGAAACACCTCGTCCTGGTTGGGCAGATTGGCGCCGCCGCTATCGACCAGATAAACGCAAGGCAGGTTGTTCTGCAGCGCGATCTCCTGCGCGCGCAGGTGCTTCTTCACCGTCAGCGGATAGTAGGTGCCACCCTTCACCGTGGCGTCGTTGACGACGACCATCACCTCCGTGCCCTCGACGCGGCCGATGCCGGCGATGAGACCGGCGGCCGGAATGTCCTCGCCATACATCGACCATGCCGCGAACTGGCCGATCTCGAGGAAGGGCGAGCCGATGTCGAGCAACTGCGCCAGGCGCTGGCGCGGCAACAGCTTGCCGCGCCCGAGATGGCGCTCGCGCGCCTCGTCCGAGCCGCCGCGCTCGATGCTTGCAGCCTTCTCGGAAATGTCGGCGACCAGCGCCCGCATGCGCTCGGCATTGGCGCGGAAGGTGTCGGAGACGGGGGAGATCTGGGATTGCAATGTGGCCACGTTGTTCCTCACACCTCTTGATGCCGCGACGGAACCAGTGTAACAGCCCGCGCCCGGATGCCGCGCGCCAAGCATGGCATCCTTCTTAGTAGTGACACCCTCAGGAGGCGACGATGAAAGGCATGGATATGCGTTTCACCAGATGTCTCCCTTCGGCCATGGCCTGACGCCGCCGAAGGGCGGCTTTCCACGTCCCGAATTTGAGCAAGAGGAACACGGCGCCCGCAAGCGCTGTGGGTGTCACAATGTATTTGCGGTTTGTAACGCCGCTGATCCATCCGAAGAGCCGGGTGGAGACCGGCTTTTTCCATGCGTCCTGGTATCTGTACCGGAACGGCTGCCCGGACTGGATCCATGACGAACTGAAGGATCAGTTCGGCTGGTTCAATCGGCATTTGCCCATTCCTGGCAGGGTTGGCCGGCATTTCAAACGCCGGAATTCGATCTGGGGCGTCTGCTGGTTTCATCCGGACGCCAGGGAGGCGATCAGCCGCGCGCGTTATTGCGCCTGGCTGATCGAGGAGGGCGGCTTGCCGGTGCGGTCGATAACGTCGGCGCGCCAGCGCGAGATTCTGTGGTGCGATGCGCATCAGATCGTCGCCAAGCCGACCGACGACCTGCCCAAGGCCTTCGGCTGAGATGGCGGAGGGGACCATCACACCCCCTCCGCCATGATCTCGCGCCCGATCAGCCAGCGGCGGATTTCGCTGGTGCCGGCGCCGATCTCGTAGAGCTTGGCGTCGCGCAGGAGCCTGCCGGTCGGATAGTCGTTGATGTAGCCATTGCCGCCGAGCAGCTGGATCGCATCGAGGGCCATCTGCGTTGCCTTCTCGGCGGCGAACAAAACGCAGCCGGCGGCGTCCTTGCGCGTGGTCTCGCCGCGGTCGCAGGCCGCGGCCACCGCATAGACATAGGCGCGCGCGGCGTTCATCGTCGCGTACATGTCGGCGAGCTTGCCCTGCACCAGCTGGAAGGTGCCGATCGGCTGACCGAACTGCTTGCGTTCGTGCACATAAGGCACCGCCACGTCGAGGCAGGCCGCCATCAGCCCGATCGGCCCGCCGGCCAGCACCGCGCGCTCGTAGTCGAGGCCCGACATCAGAACCTCAACGCCGCGTCCTTCCTCATGCAGCACGTTCTCGAACGGCACCTCGACATTCTCGAACACCAACTCGCCGGTGTTGGAGCCGCGCATGCCGAGCTTGTCGAGCTTCTGCGCCACCGAGAAACCGGCGAAATCCTTTTCGATGATGAAGGCGGTGATGCCGCGCGAATGGCGATCCGGATCGGTCTTGGCATATACCACCAGCGTCTCTGCGTCGGGCCCGTTGGTGATCCACATCTTGGAGCCGTTGAGCACATAGCGATCGTTGCGCTTTTCGGCGCGCAGCCGGAGCGACACCACGTCCGATCCGGCACCCGATTCCGACATCGCCAGCGCGCCGACCTTCTCGCCCGAGCAGAGGGCAGGGAGGTATTTCTCCTTCTGATCAGGCGTTGCCCAGCGGTTGATCTGGTTGACGCAGAGATTGGAATGCGCCCCATAGGACAAGCCGACCGAGGCCGAGGCGCGCGAAATCTCCTCCACCGCCACGACATGGGCGAGATAGCCCATGCCAGTGCCGCCGAAATCCGGATCGGCGGTGATGCCGAGCAGGCCGAGCGCACCGAGCTCCACCCACAGATGCGCTGGAAATTCGTTGGCACGGTCGATCTCGGCCGCGATCGGCGCAATCTTGTCCTGCGCGAAGCGCCGCACAAGGTCGCGCAGCGCCTCGATGTCCGGATCGAGCCCGAAGCTCAGCGTGTTCGTGTACATGCCGTTCCTCCCTGCGCATGCCCCGATCCTCGCGGGGGATCATGCGTGAAACTCAGAGCGCCACGACGTCCCTGGCGCGCCCGGAGGGACGCGCGGTGCCTTGGCTGATTGTCGCGCCGACCAGGCGCATTGTCATCGAAAGATATGACGTGGTGACTTCGCCGATCGACAGCCGCTCGCCCGGCCGGAACCAGACAATGACGCCGGTCATCATCTGGATCAGCGCCATGGCGGTGAGCCCGATGTCGTCGATCGCAAAGACGCCATTCTCCGCGCCGTCGCGCAGGATGGCACGCAGTTCCTTCTCGTAGGCGGTGCGCTGCTTCAGAATCAGCGTCAGCCTGTCATGCGAAAGGCTGCGCAGCTCCATGTTCGAGACATGCGTGGCGGAGCGGCGCGCGATATGGAAGGCGATGTGGTTTTCGACATAGGCGGCGAGCCGCGCGACCGGATCGGCGCCAGCCGGGCGCGCCGCATCCCATGCCTTGAGCAGTCCTTCCATGTGCTCGCGCATCAGCGTGAACAGCAGGTCTTCCTTGGTCGGGAAGTAGCGGTAGAGCGCGGCGGCCTGCACGCCGACTTCCGCCGCCAGCAGTCGCATCGACATCGCCTCGTAGCCGAGGCGCGCGATCAGGCCGACCGCCGCTTCGCGGACGGCAGCCTCGGTCTTTTCGCCATCGGAACCCGTCGTGCGCGCCATTCCGCTTCCCTTTTTGCGTCAATAATAAAACGAACGTTCAATTAATTCAAGGGAGAAGGAAAGGGCGCCTCGAACAGTGCGGTAAAAGGCAGGATCGACCGCAACAGCGGCGAGGTCGATCGGGCCGGAGCCGCAGTCGCCGCGGAAGGCGCGGCTCGCCTGGTCGGTCAAAGGCTTCAGCAGGTAGGAGAGAACCGTGCGCTCGCCTGTCCTCAGAAAAACCTCGGCCGGCATGCCGGGTTTCAGCTCGAGCTGTCCGGCTTGTTTCAGACTGCTCTGTGTCAGCGCGATACGCACGGCGTAATAGGCCACGCCAGCCTTCTGGTCTTCGATAAGGTCGGGCGAAATCCGGTCCACCTGGCCCTCGACCTCCGGCGTGGTCTGCTGGCTGAACGCCGAGAGGCGAAGCGCGGCCGGCTGCCCGACGCGGACCTGGTCGATGTCCTGCGGAGCGACACGCGCCTCGACCACCAGGGCGTCGGCGGTCGGCACGATCTGCATGATCGCCTCGCCGGGCGCGATGACCCCGCCGATCGTGTGTACCGCCAATTGGTGCACGCGCCCCGACTGCGGCGCGCGGATGTCGATCTGCTTCAGCGCTAAAGGAAACAAATCAGAACATACACACATATGTCGTGCGCCGCATTGTTGGGCAGTCCTCGTGAGGATGTCGAGCCTGGGTTCGAGGCCGCTGCCGAGCTTGCTGCAGCATTCGGTCAGGTGACGATTCGGAAGTCGCCTGGCGCGTCGTCGCCGGCGCTTTCCGCGATCTCGACCTTCGCGACCGAGGCCCCGCGCGGCCCTTGCCAAAGCCGCTCGATCATGGCCGTGACCGCGCCATCGGCGCCGGCGATCAGCGCCGTCACCGAGCCGTCGCGTTCGTTGCGCACCCAGCCGGTCAGGCCGAGACGCATCGCCTCGCCGCGCGTCCAGACACGATAGCTGACGCCCTGCACCTTGCCGGAAATGCGTGCCCGCACGGCGCGCTGCCTGCCCTGCATCCTACCAACCTTCCGCCTTCGCCTTGCAGAATCTGGGCATGTGGCCGGCCAAAGGCAACCCGGTATCGACGCGGTCGAGCCGCCGAGCGGCTGCTGCTAGTTACCCCGGGCGGCCGCGAGCGCGCCCGGCAATTCTTCGGCGAAGATGTCGAGCTCGTGGTCGAGGCCAACGCTGACCCTTATGCAGCGGTCTAGCCCGGGCGCCATCGGCTTGCGGATGAACACGTCGCGCGACAGGAGGCCCTGCAGCACCTTCAGGGCGAAGGCGCCGTCGCTGCCGCAGTCGATGGTGACGAAGTTGGTCGCCGAAGGCAGCGGCTTCAGCCCGTTCGCCTCGGCGATTGCGGCGATGCGCCGGCGGCCGGCGGCGACGCGCGTCACCACGCTTTCCAGAAAGGCCTGGTCGGCCAGAGCCTCGACGCCGGCGATCTGCGCCATGCGGCTGACGCCGTAATGGTTGCGGATCTTCTCGAAATCACGGATCACCTGGGGCTCGGCGACCGCGTAACCGCAGCGTATGCCGGCCAGCCCATAGGCCTTGGAGAAGGTGCGCATGCGGACGACGTTGGGCCGGGACACGTCGATCGGCGGCAGCGCCGAGGCAGGCCCGAGCTCGCCATAGGCTTCGTCCAGCACCAGCATGGTGGTTTCCGGCAGCGCCTCGATGAAGCGGATGATCTCGGCGGCCTCCCACCAGCTGCCCATCGGATTGTCGGGATTGGAGAGATAGACCAGCGGCGCCTTTTCGCGGACCACCGCCGCGAGCAGATCGTCCAGGCTTTCCCGGTCGTTCTCGTAGGGCACCGCGACCAGCCTTCCGCCGACGCCGGCGACATGGAAGTTGAAGGTCGGATAGGCGCCGAGCGAGGTCACCACCGCGTCGCCAGGCGCCACATACATGCGCGCCACCAGGCTGAGCAGCCCGTCTATGCCTTCGCCGACAACCACATTCTCGGCGCCGACGCCGAGATGGGCGGCCGCGGCCTGCTTGAGGTCGAAATTGTCGGGGTCGCAATACATCCACTGGTCGCGCGCGACGCTTTCCATGCGGGCGATGACGCGCGGAGAGGGCCCGAAGCTGCTCTCATTGGCGCCGATACGGGCGCGGAACGGACGGCCGCGGTCACGCTCCTGCGCCTCCGGGCCGACAAACGGCACCGTCGAGGGAAGCGCGGCGATAAGCGGCGTAAGGGGAGGGCGCAGGCGCATGGCAAGAGGCTCGTCGAGAAAAGGGGCCTTCTTGCTAGCGTGGACGGGTAGGCCGCGCAAGTTGCCGGCAGGGGGAAATGGCGGCGCTAGCTTGTGGATGAGGGGAGCAGCACGCCTCTGGCTGGAAATGTCCAGTGCTCAGCTCCCACCGCGAGTTCCTTCTCTAGTCTAATGCTGGATTTCGCAGGTCGATTTTGCTAGCGAGGCAAGATGAATAATCGGCTGCCTCCCGCCTGGTCCAAGCATCTCAAGGGCCTGTCCACGCCACCGGCCAAACAGCCGCAGCCAAAGCCGCCGCAGGCAAGGCCGTTGCAGCCAACGCCGTCGCGTGCGCAGGCCGACGACCTGATGCTGCGACAGGCGCTCGAACTGCAAAAGGCTGAGCGGCTGGCGGAGGCCGAGGAGCTCTGTCATCGCGTCCTGGCGCGCACGCGCAACCATCCGCTTGCGCTGTACATTCTCGGCACGCTCGGGCTTGGCGTCGATGATGAGTTGGCCATCAAGTTTTTGGCGCGTGCAGCGGCACGGGAACCGAGGAACCCTTATTATCGGCTTAGTCTTGGAGAAGCCTATCTGAAAGTTAATGATCACCCGTTGGCGATTCAGCACTTGCAGCGCGCCTGTGAACTGAAACCGGATCTGGTTGAGGCGCTTTGCCGGCTGGGCGAGGCATACGGCAGGTTTGACAAGGCTGAAATGGCTTTGCCTCTCTATGAAAAAGCGCTGAAGATCGATCGCAATCATCCGCTCGCCGGTTTGGGCCTTGCGAGTGCACTCATAGGCCTCGGACGGATGGACGAGGCAACAACCTATTTGAACGAAGCCATTGCCGGGCGCGTGAATGTGTCTGCAGGCTACATTGCCTTTGCAAACACTCGAAAATTTTCTGCCGAGACTCCCGAACTCGGCCAAATCCTGAATGAACTCGGCGACAGCGCGATTTCCTCGGGTGAGTCGAGTCTGCTTCACCTGGCGGCGGGGAAGATCCTGAACGACCTGGGGCGTTATGACCAGGCGATGGATCATTTCTTGAAGGGCAAGGCGCTCAAGGCCCGTGAGTTCGACATTGATTTCTATCGCAAGCGGGTTGATTCGCTCATCGGCGTGTTCGATGCGCAGCTGTTGGCAGACAAAGCAGCTTATGGAAATCCGTCCGAGGTGCCCGTCTTCATCTTGGGTATGCCGCGCTCGGGTACAACTTTGACTGAGCAAATCTGCTCGAGCCACCCGGAAGTTCACGGGGCCGGAGAGCTTACGAAACTGGGGCGAATGGCGGCCTCTATCGGCTTAAGTCTCAGGTCGGGGGAGTCTTTCGGCCAGTGGGTAAGGTCGATGACGATCCCGCAATCTCAAGCGCTGGCAGAAGAATATCTGTCCTACCTGCGTCATTATTCGGCAAACGCTCCGTACATTGTCGACAAGCTGCCCCACAATTTCGAGCTGGTCGGGCTGATTGCGATTCTGTTTCCAAATGCTCGGATTATTCACTGCAGGCGTGACGCAATCGACAATTGTCTTTCTTGCTTCTTTTCAAACCTTCAGGAAGGCCATAATTTCAGTTGCGATCTGGAAACCCTGGGTCTGTACTACCGCGAGTATGATCGCCTTATGCGCCATTGGAACACGGTTCTGCCCGGGCGAATTTTTGAGAACGGCTATGAAGATCTCATTTCGGATCAGGAGAGGCAATCGCGCCGTCTTATAGACCATCTTGGCCTGCCTTGGAATGATGCCTGCCTTCGCTTTTTCGACAAGGCGGGCTCGGTCAGGACAATCAGTCGCTGGCAAGTTCGCCAGCCGATCTACAAGTCGTCAGTCAAGCACTGGAAGAACTATGAAGGCAGAATCCAGCCATTGATTGAAGCCTTGGGAGATCTGGCTGAACTTTAAGAAACATTCGCGGTCAACGCGCAGCCACCATGACCTCCTGGAGCGGAGCGAATGCGAAGCGGGCGCCGCGGTTCAGAACCTGGTGCCCCGCCGTCGAGTTTCACCCTCTCTGGCCTGCCAACCACCTCACCCGGCAAGGGCGAGATCGGTAGCCGTCTGCCTCGGCACGCCTTCTTCGAAGCCGAAGACTGGCAAAGGCACTTCGCGACATCCAATCTAACCTTGCGGGGCCTTGCGGGGAACATGGCCGGCAAGAGGCGCGGGCGCTGTCCTCTGGCGCCGCGAACCCAGTTCCGCGGTGGCACTTAGAGGCCACCCTCGGATTCCGCGCGCGCTTCGCTCCTCGCGGATAGCACGACCTTGATAGTCGGATCTCCTAATTCAAAAAACCCGGCGGTTGCCCGCCGGGTTCTAATTTCAGTCAGGCCGTGCCTGTTAGAACGAGCGCTGGAAGCGGAGGAGACCGCCAACGTAAGGGGAGGGCGCAGGCGCATGGCAGAGCCTCGTTAAGAAAAAGGGCCTTCTTGCCAGCGTGCCGGATTGACCGGTGCAAGCTGCGCGACGGGACGGGGCGCGGTTCCAGAAAGAGTCTGGCGCGCTGTCGCCCGAAGACGAAAAAACCCGGCGGTTGCCCGCCGGGTTCGATTTCGGTCAGACGCTGCTGATTAGAACGAGCGCTGGAAGCGGAGCATACCGCCGATGGCGTCTTCTTGCCGGGCATCGGTCCAATCGGAGACGGTATCCTCGCCAACGTTGATGTAGTCGACCTCGGCCGTGACGGTGAAGCCGGGAACGACGTCGTAGGCGATATTCGCCGCAACGCCGAAGTTCTTGCCTTCGTCATAGGAGAGCTGAGCGTTGAACGAGGTCTTCTCGTTGAACTTGTAGGTGCCGCCGCCCCACACAGCCCAGTTGCCGCTCCACTGCTTGTAGAAGCCGCGGCCGCCAGCGTCGATCGCATTGCCGGCGTCATCGTTGAGGTTGTCGTCGGTGCCGTAGCCGCCCATGACCCACAGCGAGATCGCGTCGGTGGCGTTGACGTCCAAGCGGACCTTGCCGGCCACTTCCTCGTAGTTGCTGTCATAGGAGACGACGCCGGCGATGGCGCCCCAGCCCTGCGTGTACTTCAGACCGCCGACGACATGCGGAACGTAGCTGTCGATCGTGCCGACGACGCCCGAGCCTTCTTCGAGCGAGAGGACGGCGGAGAAGCCGTTGCCAGCGTCGAAGTAGTACTGGATGACGTTGGTGTCGAAACCGCCGTACGGAACCAGCGTATCGTTGATGACGTTGCCGGCGTAGCCGATGAACGTGTTGAAGGCCGATTCGTCCTTACCGACGCGCAGGCCACCGAGCTGGATCCAGGCGAAGTTCAGCGAGATGCCTTTGCCGCCGGCGGGATTGCTATCGGTTTCATCGATGGTCGTGGTGGCCGGATCATCAGGGGTGGCGTGCCGATTGTTGTTGCCGAAGTTGAAGCGGGTCTCGGTGTAGGTCTTCAAGGTGCCGAGCTCGGTTTCCTGGCCGGTCCAGGTCTTCAGCGTGAAGCGGGCATTCTTGTACCAGGTATCCTGCACGTCACCATCCTGGTGGTCGACGGACTCAGCGCCTGTGAACGCGCCGACGTCGCCGAAGCCGATGTCGTAGCGGACATAGCCGCCGATGCGCAGGCAGGTTTCGGTGCCGGGGATGTAGAAGTAGCCCGAGCCGTACACGTCGCAGATCTTGACGTATTCAGCCGGTTCCGGCTCGGCGACGACGACGGCGTCGGCGGCGCGCGCACCGGAAACTGCGATCAGGGCCGCAGCTGAGCCGAGAAGAAGGCTCTTGATGTTCATTTTCTGACCTCCAGTCAAAAGTTAAAAAACGGGTCTGGGTATTCTTTGCTGAAGGACAGCGTTCCCTGCCCCATCCCCACTAACCGAAAAAGATGCGCACCGCGCCGCTCCTTCAAATTCGACATTACCCATGAGGCGGCGGGGTTCAACCACGATCGTGCCGACGGACGGGCTGTCCGGACGCTATCCCCGAGCGTTGTTGCACAAATGACACGATTTGGCCTCACTCAGAAAGCTCTCGTTAACTATCGAGGCGCTCGCACCCCTTGCAAACGGCCCGAATCCGGCGCCGTGCAGACCGAATTGCGCGCACATGCCCGAGTCGCCAGCCAGGGAATTGCCGCAGAATCGCCGCATGGCGAGGCGGCATCACTGCCAGGAACCGATTTTTCCGCGATAATGACGCCGGCTTGTTGATTGTGCCGAAGCTTTTCTTTATCCAGCGGCGCAACGGAGAGGTGGCCGAGTGGTCGAAGGCGCTCCCCTGCTAAGGGAGTAGAGGTCAAAAGCTTCTCGTGGGTTCGAATCCCATCCTCTCCGCCACCCTGCTTCGCGCCATGCGGCTGCGCAGGACGAGCTCCGCGAATCCCTCATAAGAGCAGAATCGACGACGCCCGTTGCGATTCACCTTCGCCTGTCATGACTACGACGACAGCGGAGTCGACCTTCTGCGGCTGATACAGAATCTCGTAAAGTCCTTTGAAAGCATAGCAATATCAATGCGTTAACTTCGCAATTCTTGCGCCCGGTTCCGCCAGTTCGTTCGATTCTGACTGGAGGTCAGAAAATGAACATCAAGAGCCTTCTTCTCGGCTCAGCTGCGGCCCTGATCGCAGTTTCCGGTGCGCGCGCCGCCGACGCCGTTGTCGTCGCCGAGCCGGAACCGGCTGAATACGTCAAGATCTGCGACGTGTACGGCTCGGGCTACTTCTACATCCCCGGTACCGAAACCTGCCTGCGCATCGGCGGCTTTGTCCGTTACGACATCGGCGTGGGTGATCGCGAAGGTGTGCAGAATGTTCCGGATCACCTGGATCCGACCGATCGCAACGACACCTACTACAAGAATGCCCGCTTCACGCTGAAGACCTGGACCAACCAGGAAACCGAGCTCGGCACCTTGAAGACCTTCACCGAGACCCGCTTCAACTTCGGCAACGGCTCGGGCGACTATGATGACCAGGCGGCCCCGTTCCCCGCCGGCTACGATCCGGCCGGCTGGCAGGCGCACAACAAGACGCCCTCGCTGAACTTCGCCTGGATCCAGCTCGGTGGCCTGCGCGTCGGTAAGGACGAATCGGCCTTCAACACGTTCAACGGGTATGCCGGCAACGTCATCGACGATACCCTCGTCCCCTACGGCTCGTTCGACACCAACGTCGTCCAGTACTACTTCGACGCCGGCAACGGCTTCTCGGCCGTGGTCTCGCTCGAAGAGGGCGCTGGCGCCGACACGATCGACAGCTACGTTCCGCATGTCGTCGGCGGCGTGAAGTACACGCAGGGCTGGGGTTCCATCAGCGGCGTCGTTGGTTACGACAGCAACTACGAATCCTGGGCTGGCAAGGCTCGCTTGGACGTCACCGTCAACGACGCAATCTCGGCGTTCGTGATGGCCGGCTACGGAAGCGACTCCGACTTTACCGATCCGAACACCGGCCACAGCTTCTTCAAGCTTTGGGACGGCAGCTGGGCGGTCTGGGGCGGCGCCAGCTACAAGTTCAACGAGAAGGCCTCGTTCAACGTGCAGGCGTCGTATGACGATGGCAAGACCTTCGGTCTCGCTGCCAACGTCGCTTACGATGTGGTTCCCGGCTTCACTGTCACGGCCGAAGTTGACTACTTCAACAAGGCCGACAGCGACTGGCACGGCAGCAGCGACGGCGTCGGCGGTATCCTCCGCTTCCAGCGCTCGTTCTAAGGGCTGGTTGTCCACAGGTAAAATCCAGCCCGGGCGCTTCAACGCCCGGGCTGTTTTGTTTTCGTGACGGGCAGGGTGAACAGAAGGAAGAGGGGGGTTCGATAGCTGAACGGAAGTCTGCGGAACGGTTTCGTGGGACCCGCCCTCTGGCGGGTGAAATCGGATTTGTCAGACTTAACTCTTGAAAGGACGCTTCCAAGCGGATAGGTGTCGCCTTTCCACTCGGGGGTGTGGTCAAAAAAATGACGAACGAAGCGATTCAAGAGGGGGTGCCCTCTGACCATTTCGCGATCTTTTCTTCTCAAACTGCAAAAATAAAATACAGCTATAACAAGATAAGAGAAGTAAAGTCGTACCGGGTCGGAGAGCTGTTTTCAGCATATCGGGATATACTCTGGGATGATGGGCGACATAAATACAATGTCAGCTCTTTCATCGGCGAAATCGATGAGATTCTCCTCGGGGAGCGTTTCAGCGCTTTTGACCAAAGCACCCTGGACAACCTTATCGGAACCCTGCGCCAGCGCGGCAACAGCAACGCAACCATCAATCGCAAGATGGCTGCTCTCAGCAAACTGCTGCGCAAGGCTCACAAGATGGGGGATATTCACAGCCTGCCCGAGTTCCGCCGCCAGAAGGAGCGGGCGGGACGGATTCGTTTCCTCGAAAAGGACGAAGAGGCGAGGCTGTTCGCCGCAATCAGGAGCCGCAGCGAGGACGCTTACCGGCTCTCCGTCTTCCTTGTCGATACCGGCTGCCGCTTGGGCGAGGCGCTCGGCCTGATCTGGAACGACATCCAGGAGCACCGCGTCTCCTTCTGGATCACCAAGTCCGGCCGCAGCCGTACCATTCCGATGACCGCCCGCGTCAAGGAAGTGATCAAGCTGCCGGTCACCGAGGGACGCCGTCCCAAGGGCCCCTTCACCAGATTCAGCCAGGCGCAATTCCGCGCCATCTGGAACGAGGCGAAGGCCGAGGTCGGCCTTGCCGCCGACGAGCAAGTGGTGCCGCATATTTTGCGCCACACCTGCGCCTCTCGACTCGTCCAGGGCGGCATCGACATCAGGCGCGTGCAGATGTGGCTCGGCCACCAGACGCTGTCGATGACCATGCGCTACGCGCATCTCGCCACCAACGACCTCGACGGCTGCGTCTTCGTGCTGGAAACGCCGCGCTGCGACGGGGCGACGAAGGGCGCGGAAAACTCCATGTTTTCCTCGCCCGTGACCACGCCCACATCCTCAAAGCCGGCGCGCAAGCCGAAGAGCGAAGCGGCCGCCGTGAAGGTCTCCAGGAAAAGCTTCAGGGCCAACTAGCTTGAGTCCTTCTCCCCGTTCACGGGGAGAAGGTGCCGAAGGCGGATGAGGGCGGCGCCGATGGTCAGAATCGGTCGCCGCCATTTTCCGGAAGCGATTGTCTTTTTAAGCGTTTCTATACTGCAAAAATAGCTCGGTAGCCGATTTTGAGCTTGGGATTACTTCTTTTGAATTTCCGCCCGATCCAGGAACGCGGCGATGGCGATAGGCAAGGTGCCCGTTTCGAGGAACGGCGCATGACCCTGGCCCTCGACCGTGATTGCTTCCATGCCGGGATGTCGTTCTCGCATCTCCTCAAGCGTTGCTGATGACAGCAGCTTGGAGTTTGCGCCGCGTATGGCAAGCAGCGGCACGGCGGCCAGCGCCTCGAACTGCGGCCACAGATCGGGCAGCGGCTTGCTGAAGTCGAGACCGGCCAGCGTGTCGACAAGCCTCGGGTCGAAATCCGGCATCAGCCCCGCGTCGGTCTCGCGAAAGAGCGCCGACACCATCCGTTCCCAGTCCGCTTCGGCAAGCGCCGGAAAGTCACCGCCGTGCACCTCGCGCTGCGCGTTGAGCGCCTCGGCGAATGTCTTCGGCTTCGGCGCGCCATCGAGATAGGAACGGATATGGGCGAGGCCTTGCGTCTCGATCACCGGGCCGATGTCGTTGAGCACCACGGCCTTCAGCACGGCCGGCGCGATCGCACCGAGCACATGGATGATCAGCCCGCCGCGCGACGTGCCGATGAAGCCCGCATCCTCGATGCCGAGCGCGGCCAGCCCGGCCAGGATATCGCCGGCTTCGATGCCCACATTGTAGTGGCCGATATCGGGGTCATAGGCCGATTGCCCGCGGCCGCGATAGTCGAAGGCGACGACCTTGCGCCCGGCCCGTATCGACAGGCGGAGCGCCAATTCGTGGAAGTCGCGCGCGTTGCGGGTGAGGCCGGGCAGGCAGACGACAGGCCAACGACCCGAATTGATTTCGCCATAGATGCGGGCGTGAAGCCGGAGCCCATCCGGCGCGTCATAGAAAAAGTCGGAGAAAGCTTCGCCTGGCATGCGGACACGTCCCTCGCCATTGCCGATTCGTGCGCGAGTGCTACAGGCGAGGGCAGGGGCGGTCAAATGGCTGAGGGAAGGAAGGTGCTCAACTGCGCCCGTTCACCAGGTCCCCGACGATGTCGTATTTGCCGGAAATACGCATCTTGTAGACCTCGTAATTTTCCATCACGCGCTGCACGTAGCTTCTTGTTTCCGCGTAAGGAATACGCTCGATCCAGTCGACGACGGCGTCCACGTCCTTGCCGCGCGGGTCGCCGTATTTGGCCACCCACTGGGCAGCGCGGTTGGGGCCGGCATTGTAGCCGGCGAAGGTCAGCACATAGGATCCGCTGAAACGGTCGAGCTGCTCGCCGAGGAAGGCAGCGCCAAGCGTCGCATTGTAGCCGGCATCGCTGGTCAGGCGCGTCTGCGAGAACGTCAGTCCGGCCTTCTTCGCCAATTGCCTGGCCGTGCCCGGCATCAATTGCAGCAGCCCGCGCGCTCCGGCGCTGGAGACCGCGCCGATATTGAATTCGCTCTCCTGGCGGGCAATCGCATAGGCTAGCGCCTTGCCGGAGCCGGAAATGTCGGCGGTGTCGGGGATGACGCCTAGCGGGTGCGACAGCGCGCCGACGTCGATGCCGCGCTGGGCGGCGATCTTGCCGACCTTCAGTGCCATGAAATGGTTGCCCTGCTTTTCGGCGAGCACTGCGAGCAGCGCGAGCTCGCCGGGGCTGGTCAACTGCCCGGCGAGATCGCGGTAAAGCGTCTCGGCATAGCGGTCATAGCCGGCCTCCTGCAGACGCTTGATGGCGCTGACGGCCTCGCGGCCGGCAAAATTCTGCCGGTCGGCGGCACTTGGCTGCGGATAGGCGATGTCGAGGGTCCTCAAGCCGACGCGCTCACCGGCGAGCTGGCCGTAGAATGTGGTGCCATAGGCAGCCGCGCGGGTGAAATACGTCTTCGCGTCGCCGGGCCCGCCCACTTCGGCCGTGCGCCCAAGCCAATAATAGGCGCGCGACAGCGACATCGGTCCCTGCGCGAGGTCGGCGATGCGAGTGAAATGGGCGGCGGCGGTGGCCGGATCGTTGAGGCCGCGCAACGCGTACCAGCCGGCATGGAACTCGGCCTCGGCGGCGCTGGCCGGGCTTTCGGCAGCGTGCATGGAAACGATCTTGTAGGCGGTCTTCATGTCGCCCTGGTCGACCAGCTCGCGCGACAGCACCCGGCGCTCCACCCACCAGGCGTCGGGATCGACCAGCGACTCGCGGTCGGTCGGCGCCTTCATCACGAGCGCGGCCGCGTCGTCGAACTTCTGCTGCTTGCGCAGATATTCGGCCTCGGCAAAGAAATAGCCGGCCGAGCGCTGCGCGGCCGGCACGGCGTTGAGCAGTTTGGCCGTGTTCCTGTCGCCGCGGCCGGCGGCCGCCCAGGCCTCGGCGAGCCGCTCGGCGCCGGCAAGCGCGGCGACGCGCAGCGCCGAACTCACCCGGTCGGCATAGAACATGCGCTCCATGCGGAAGCGATGATCGGCGACCGGGATGAGCGCGCCGAACTCCTTGATGACCGTCGCCTCGTCCCTGGCATCCAGCCTTTCCGCGCGCCAGAACGGCGACAGCACCGAGCGCGCTGCATTGAGGTTGCCCAGCGCGACATAGGAACGGGCAAGGATGATCACGCCTTCGGGGGTCAACGGCAGGCTGCCCTTGAACGCCTTCACCACGACCTGCGGGGAGGGGTTCTCGCGATAGAGCGCGCGCTCGCTGTTCTTGCGCAGCGCGATCGTGCCCGGCCAGTTCGGCAGCATCTGCGCGGCGTCGGCGATATCGCCGCTCGGCACCCGGTCGCCGCCATAGAGCGCGATCGCCCAGGCCAGGATGTGGCGGTCGAGCGAATTGGCCGGCAAGGCCTCGCGCACCTGGCGCGCGCCGGCAACGTCGTTGGCCGCCAGACTGTCGAGACCGCTCTTCAGAACAGCGACGTCGGCGAAAGGCGATGTCGGCGCGTCCGGGCGGCCCTGATAGGCCAGGGGCGCTACCGGGAGGGCCGACGTCACCTCAACGTCGACGCCGCCGCCGATCGCCGCGGCCGGCATCAGCGCAAGCGTCGCGCCAAGAAACGCGAAAAGACGGGGCCGCCGGCCTGACATGGGGTTCGTCATTTCCTGTTCGAGCACATTACCAGCAGGCCAAGACGCATCGAAGCCTAAACATAGGTCGTGAAGAGCCCGTAAACATAAGGTTATCGAGGTCGTTCGATTTGCGCTTGCTGGCACCATGGCAATGCTTGCCGGTGAACCATGTCGAGACTATGGTGCGCGGCTTCGCTTTCGGCTAGAAGGCGCGCACGATAGACCGACCGACAAAACACCAATGCATGCCGCCCCAAAGTGGATACCGGTTTTGGGGCAATGACATGCATAACCCAACAATGCATGTCGCCCAAAAGTGGATACCGGTTTTGGGGCAACGACATGCATAACCAACGAAGTCCCAAGGAGTTGGACGACATGCTGAGAGGCTCGCTTACCGCGCTCGTTACACCGTTCGAAAAGAGCGGGCGTTTCGACGAGAAAGCCTTTCGCGCCTTCATCGAATGGCAGCTCGCCGAAGGCACCACGGGCCTCGTCCCGGTCGGCACCACCGGCGAGTCGCCGACGCTGTCGCATGACGAGCACCGCCAGGTGGTCAAGGTCTGCATCGAGGTCGCCAAGGGCCGCGCTCCGGTCGTCGCCGGCGCCGGCTCCAACAACACCGAGGAAGCCGTAGGCCTGGTGCAATTTGCCGAGCAGGCCGGCGCCGATGCCGCGCTGGTCGTCACGCCCTATTACAACAAGCCGACGCAGCGCGGCCTCTATGAGCACTTCGCCGCTGTCGCCCGCGCGACCAAGCTGCCGATCATCATCTACAACATCCCGCCGCGCTCGGTGATCGACATGACGCCGGAGACGATGGGGCGGCTGGCGCACGACTTCAAGAACATCGTCGGCGTCAAGGATGCGACCGGCAAGGTCGAGCGCGTCTCCGAGCAGCGCGCCACCTGCGGCAAGGATTTCGTCCAGCTTTCCGGCGAGGACGCCTCGGCGCTGGGCTTCAACGCCCATGGCGGCGTCGGCTGCATCTCGGTGACGTCGAACGTCGCGCCGCGGCTCTGCGCCGAATTCCAGGAAGCGACGCTTTCCGGCGACAGCGCCAAGGCCCTCGACCTGCAGGATCGGCTCCTGCCGCTGCACAAGGCGATCTTCATCGAGCCCGGCCTGTGCGGCGCCAAATACGCGCTGTCGAAGCTGGGCAAGGTCGAGAACGTCGTGCGCTCGCCGCTGGTCACGATCGAGGCCTCGACGGCCGAGAAGATCGACCAGGCGATGAAGCATGCCGGCTTGATAAACTAACGAGCCCGTTTGGAAACTCCACTCCTGCGGCCATCTGAAGGCGCCACCTGCGCTTCCGGTGCTCACGTACTATATGTACGCTCCGCTCCGGTTCTCGGTGACACCGTCATCTGACTCGCAGGAGCGGGTTTCGAAACGGACCTGGACGTCATGAATCAAGTCAAAAAAGCCGATCCCAACAACAGGACCGTTGCGGAGAACCGCAAGGCACGGTTCTCCTACGAGGTGCTCGACACCCTCGAGGCCGGCCTCGTGCTGACCGGCACCGAGGTCAAATCGCTGCGCCAGGGCCAGGCCAACATCCAGGAATCCTATGCCTCTGCCGAGGGCGGCGAGATCTGGCTGATCAATTCCTATCTGCCGGAATATCTGCAGGCCAATCGCTTCAACCACGAGCCGCGCCGGCGCCGCAAGCTTCTGCTCTCCAAGCGCGAGATGGCGAAGCTGTCGCAGAGCGTCGATCGCGAAGGCATGACGCTGGTGCCGCTCAAGATCTATTTCAACGATCGCGGCCGCGCCAAGCTGCTGCTTGCGATTGCCCGCGGCAAGAAGCTGCACGACAAGCGCGAGACGGAAAAGCAGCGCGACTGGTCGCGCGAGAAGGGCCGCCTGCTCAAGCAACGCGGCTGAAGAATCTCAGGCGCTGGCCTGAAAAAAGCCAACAGTCGGCCTTCAGCTTCCGGACATGAAGAGCCGACATCGGGGGATAGTCTTGAAGAAGCGGATCGTCCTCTGGGTCCTGGCCAGCCTTGTCCTGGCGTGCGTCGTTGCAGCGGGCGGGCTCATCTATTTCCACACCTTCTCTCCCGATCGCGACCGGTTCCCCGTCAGGGGCATCGACGTCTCCCATCACCAAGGCCGGATCGACTGGCGGCGTGTCGCCGCCGACGATGTCGCCTTCGCCGTCATCAAGGCGACCGAAGGCGGCGATCATGTCGACGATGCCTTCGCCGCCAACCTGCGCGAGGCGCGCGCCGCCGGGCTGGCGGTCGGCGCCTACCACTTCTTCACCTTCTGCCGGCCGGGCGCCGACCAGGCGAAGAATTTCCTCTCGGTGGTGCCGCGCGGCGAGCCGCTGCTGCCGCCGGTGGTCGACATCGAATTCGGCGGCAATTGCCCGCAGCGGCCGTCGCCCGAGCAGTTGAGCGCCGAGCTCCAGGCGTTCCTCGGCCCGGTCGAGGCGGCCTTCGACAAGCCGGCGATCGTCTATCTCACCGATGAGGCGGCGCAGGCCTATTCCGCGCATATCGCCGTTCGCGAGCGCTGGCTCCGCTCGCTGGCGCTACGCCCCAGCAAGGACGACTGGATCTACTGGCAGTATCATAACCGGGGTCGCGTCGACGGCATCGAAGGCGATGTCGACCTGAACGTGCTGCAGGGCGGGGCGGACAAACTGGCTGAGCTATTCGCCACGCGGGTTTCCGAATCTACTCCTCCAGAAACGCCGCGATCTCCTTGAACACATTGACGAACATTGATTCCGTCAGCACGCCCGTATTGGTGTTGTAGCGCGAGCAATGGTAGCTGGAGAACAGCGTGATGCCGCCGGCCTGCTGACGCCCACCGTGGCGGAACGGATAGGCGGCGACGCGCTCGCCCAGCGCCCGCACCGTCGACTGATGCGCGATCGAGCCGAGCGCCAGCACAGCGCGCAGATTGGGAAAGCGTCCGATCGTCGGCACCAGAAAATTTCGGCAGGTGGCGATCTCGCCGCCGACCGGCTTGTTCTCCGGCGGCACGCAGCGCACGGCATTGGTGATCGCCGTCTGCACCAGTTCCAGCCCGTCGTCGGGCTTTGCCTTGAACTCGCCGCGCGCCAGGCCATGCGCGATCAGCGTGCCGTAGAGCAGGTCGCCGGCATAGTCGCCGGTGAAGGGCCGCCCGGTGCGGTTGGCGC
>NZ_RZOF01000330.1:0-7035 GCF_003998955.1 Mesorhizobium sp. M4B.F.Ca.ET.017.02.2.1
CGGCAGCTTCGTCCAGACGCAGCGCCGCGAGGAGGATCCGCCTTATATTCCCGAGCGCCTGGGTGAGGTCATCGACCTGTCGATCCTGAAGCCGGTCTGCGAGCCGATGCATCTGGAGCGGCTGAAGCAGGCGCTGGGCTGGCTGGCCGAAAACCTCCCGTCGAGCTCGGCGCTGTCCTTCCGCCCGAACATGGTGTTTCCGCGCCACCGCGCCGTGGCGGTCGAATGGCTGCGGCTTTGCGGCCTCGACGCCTCGCCGCAGAACATTAGCCTGACCAACGGCGCTACTGCCGGCATGACGGTGGCGCTGATGAGCGTGGCGCCGCCCGGCTCGACGGTCGCCACCGAGGCCATCGGCCACCACACGCTGGTGCCGCTCGCCCGCTATCTCGGCTTCAACCTCGAAGGCCTGCCGATCGATGTAAACGGCCTGATCCCGGAAGCGCTCGACGAGGCCTGCCGGCACTCCGACATCCGCGCCGTCTTCGTGCAGCCCTCGGTGATCAACCCGACGGCGACGCTGATGGATGCCAGGCGGCGCGAGGAGATCGCGGCCGTGGCGCGCAAGCACGACATCGCCATCATCGAGAACGACGTGCTCGGCCCGCTGGTCGAGGACCGCCCGCCGCCGGTCGCCGCCTTCGCGCCGGAGCGCACGCTCTACGTCACCTCCTTCACCAAGATCACCGTGCCCGGCCTGCGCATCGGCTACCTCGCCGCGCCCGACCGCTATGTCGCGGCGGTGGCCAACCGTCACCTCGTCTCGAACTGGATGGCGACGCCGATGGTGGCCGAGATCGCCACGCGCTGGGTCACCGACGGCACGGCGATGGAGCTGGTCCACTGGCAGCGCGCCGCGCTGAGGCGGCGCCAGGACATCGCCGCGGAGGTGCTGGCCGGCATCGACTACCGCGTCCACCGCGACGGCTTGCACCTGTGGCTCGAGCTTCCCGGCGACCGTGCCGAGGAGAGTTTTGTGTCGCAGGCCCGCCTGCGCGGCGTGGCGATCGCGCCCGGCAGCTCCTTCCGCATTGCCGAGGCACCCTGGCATCCCGCCGTGCGCATTTCGCTGGGTTCGACCGCCGAGGCGGAACTGCGCGCCGGCTTGAGCGTTGTCGCCAAGCTACTGCTTGGCGATCCGGAGCATCTCCTGCTCGCCATCTGATGCACAAGCGGAGTTCAGATTGCCCTGAAATTGTGCCGCGTCGGAAATATTGTCATGATATTATTTTCCTAATTGACATGACTTAGCGCGTTCCGCATCGTTAAGGGCATAGGCTTCTCCAGAACGGGGAAATTGATTGCCCGCGCCCATCATCAAGGTCGATGCCATTTCGAAAAGCTTCGGCGCCTTCAAGGTGCTGGACGGCCTGTCGATGCAGGTCATGCCCGGCGAGAAGCTGGCGCTGATCGGCCCGTCCGGCTCCGGCAAGACGACGATCCTGCGCATCCTGATGACGCTGGAGAAGATCGACGGCGGCCACATCCAGGTCGATGGCGAGCATCTCTACCACATGGAGCGCAACGGCCAGCTCCTGCCCGCCGACGAGCGCCATCTGGCGAAAATGCGCCAGAAGATCGGCATGGTCTTCCAGCTGTTCAATCTGTTTCCGCACAAATGCGTCATGGACAACGTCACGCTGGCGCCGATGCTGACCAAGGGCGTGGCGCGCGCCGCGGCGGAAAAGCGGGCGATGGAACTGCTCGACATGGTCGGCATGGCCGACAAGGCCAAGGCGATGCCGGCCCAGCTTTCCGGCGGCCAGAAGCAGCGTGTCGCGATCGCCCGGGCACTCGCTTTGTCGCCGAAGATCATGCTGTTCGACGAGGTCACCTCGGCGCTCGACCCGGAACTGGTCGAGGAGGTGCTCAACGTCATGCGCAAGCTCGCCGCCGAGACCGACATGACGATGCTGCTCGTCACCCACGAGATGGGCTTCGCCCACGATTTCGCCGATCGCGTGCTGTTCTTCGACCGCGGCCGCATCGTCGAGGAAGGCAAGCCCGACGAGATTTTCCGCCACCCCAAGCAGGAGCGCACGCAAGGCTTCCTGAAGAAGATCATCGCGGCCGGCCACCGCGTCTAACGGGCGACGAAGTCGTCCCGCGAGCGACAGAGTCGTCCCGAAGCGGCGAGACCATCCTAGACGGGCGACGCAGTCGTCCTGAAACAACGCAAACCAGGACAACAACAAGGAGTTGGGAACAATGAAGAAACTTGCCATTCTGGCCGGCGTCGCCGGCCTCGCGGTGACCACGATGATGCTTGCCTCCGGCGCGCGCTCGGCCGACGACGCCAAGCTCGAGCAATTGAAGGGGCAGGGCTTCGCCCGCGTCGCCATCGCCAACGAGCCGCCCTACACGGCGGTCGCCGCCGACGGCAAGGTCTCGGGCGCCGCGCCCGACGTGGCGCGCGAGATCTTCAAGCGCCTGGGTGTCAACGACATCGTCGCCTCGATCTCCGAATATGGCGCCATGATCCCCGGCCTGCAGGCCGGCCGCTTCGACGTCGTCACCGCCGGCCTGTTCATGAAGCCGGAGCGCTGCGCGGCGGTCGCCTATTCCGAGCCGGTGCTCTGCGACGCCGAGGCGATGCTGGTCAAGAAGGGCAATCCGAAGGGTTTCAAGAGCTATGAGGACGTCGCCAAGGATAGCTCCGCCACCATCGGCGCGCCGGGCGGCGGCACCGAGGAGAAGCTGGCGCTCAATGCCGGCGTGCCGCGCGAACGCGTCATCGTCGTGCCGGACGGCCAGAGCGGCCTGAAGATGCTGCAGGACGGCCGCATCGACGCCTATTCGCTCCCCGTGCTGTCGATCAACGACCTGGTCAAGAAGGCCAACGACCCGAACCTCGAAGTCATCGCCCCGGTGATGGGCGCGCCGGTCTATTGCGACGGCGCCGCCTTCAAGAAGGGCGACGAGGCGCTGCGCGACGCCTACGATGTCGAGCTGGCCAAGCTGAAGAAGTCGGGCGAGTTCGCCAAGATCATCGAGCCCTACGGCTTCTCGGCCGCCGCCGCGATGTCGACGACGCGCGAAAAGCTCTGCGCCGCGAAGTAGGGCGCTTTCTTCCTTCTCCCCGTTCACGGGGAGAAGGTGTCACGAAGTGACGGATGAGGGGCGGCGGCAAGATATCAGAAGGCGGCTCCGCCCCTCATCTGCCTGCCGGCATCTTCTCCCCGTAGAACGGGGAGAAGAAAGCTAACCGCCAACGTTGGAACCCAGATGACCCAGTGGTCCGGCTATCTCGGCCTGATATTGCAGGGAGCGCTTGTCACCATCGAGCTGACGCTGATGGGGTCGGTGCTGGCGCTGATCATGGCCTTCCTGGCCGGCATGGGGCGGCTGTCCCGCTTCTTCGTCGTGCGCGCGCTGGCCACCGCCTATATCGAGTTCTTCCGCGGCACCTCGATCTTCGTGCAGCTGTTCTGGGCCTATTTCGTGCTGCCCCTTGCCGGCATTTCGCTGACGCCGCTGCAGGCCGGCGTGCTGGCGCTGGGCCTGAACGTCGGCGCCTATGCGGCGGAAGTGGTGCGCGGCGCCATCCAGTCGATCGGCCGCGAGCAGTACGAGGCCTGCATCGCGCTCAATCTCGGCCGCTGGCAAGGCATGCGCCATGTCATCCTGCCGCAGGCGCTGCTGGTCATGCTGCCGACCTTCGGCAACAACGCCATCGAACTGCTCAAGGCGACCTCGGTGGTCTCGCTGATCTCGCTCGCCGATCTCACCTTCCAGGCGCAGGTGGTGCGCTCGCAGACCGGCAACACGCTGATGCCGTTCACCACCATCCTGGTCATCTATTTCCTGCTGGCGCTGGTCATCTCCTGGGGCGTGCGCTCGCTGGAACGCCGCATGGCGCGCGGCATCGACGGAGTGCGCGTCTGATGGACTGGGATTGGAATTTCGTCAGGGAGATCCTGCCGACGCTGATCCAGGGGGTGAAGATCACCATCCTGGCGACGCTGCTCGGCTCGGTGCTGGCGGCGATCGTCGGCCTGGCCATCGCGCTGGCGCGGCGCTCGGAGAACCGGGCCGTGTCGCGCACCGTCGGCTTCCTCGCCGAATTCATCCGCGGCACGCCGCTGCTGGTGCAGCTCTATTTCATCTTCTACGTGCTGCCCGACTTCGGCATCCTGTTGCCGCCGCTGGTGGCCGGCGTCATCGGGCTCGGCCTGCACTACGGCACCTACACGGCGGAGGTCTACCGCGCCGGCATCGACAACGTGCCGCGCGGCCAGTGGGAAGCCGCCAAGGCCTGCAATCTCGGCGCCGGCCAGACCTGGACGCACATCATCCTGCCGCAGGCGATCCCGCCGATGATTCCGGCCTTGGCCAACTACTTCATCGCCATGTTCAAGGAGACGCCGCTGCTCTCGGCGATCACCGTGCTGGAGCTGATGAACCAGGCCAAGAGCGTCGCCAACACCTATTACCGCTACGTCGAGCCGATGACGCTGGTCGGCGCCTTCTTCCTGATCATCAGCCTTTTCTCGGTCGTGCTGCTGCGCTGGCTGGAACACCGCTACGGCAAGATCGAAAGGTAGTTTTGATGCAACCGCTGCCCGAAATCAGGCTGATGCCGGCAAGGCCAGCCCTCGATGCGCGCCCGCTGGAAAAGCGCGTCGGCCTGATCATCCTTGCCACCGACCACACCAGCGAGCCGGATTTCCGCCGCATGGTGGCGAGCGAGCGGATCGGCGTCTATGTCGCCCGCATCCCCTACAAGAACCCGACGACGCCGGAGAACCTGCGCAGGATGCAGCCGGAGCTTGAGGCCGCCGCCGCGCTCATCCTGCCGGACGAGCCGCTCGACGCCATCTGCTATTCCTGCACCTCGGCCTCGGTGGTGATCGGCGACGCCGAGATCGAGGCGGCGATACGGGCCGCCAGGCCCGGCGTTGCCGTGGTGACGCCGCCGATGGCCGGTGTGCGCGGGTTGAAGTCGCTGGGCGCGAGACGGATCAGCATCCTCACCCCCTACACGGTCGAGACCAGCCGGCCGATGGCGGCCTATTTCGCCGAGCGCGGCTTCGAGATCGTGAGCTTCACTTGCCTCGGCTTCGAGGACGACCGCGAGATGGCGCGCATCCCGCCGGCCGCACTCGTCGAACTGGCCGGCAAGGCAACCGATGCCGAGGCTGATGCGCTGTTCGTGTCCTGCACCGCGCTGCGCTCGGCGCTCGCTGTCGCCGGCATGGAACAGGCGATCGGCCGCCCGGTCGTCACCAGCAACCAGGCCACCGCCTGGAATTGCCTGCGGCTGTGTGGCGACGACACGGCGCGCCCTGAGTTCGGCCGGCTGATGACGAAGTCGCTGAGCCAATCATGACGAGCGCCACCACCCTCGCCGACATCCGCGTCGCCCGCGAACGCATCGCCGGCAAGGTCGAGCGCACGCCGACCGTGCAGTCGCAAAGCCTTACGGATCGCGTCGGCCACCCCGTCCACCTCAAGCTCGAGCACCATCAGACCACTGGCGCCTTCAAATTGCGCGGCGCCTCGAACGCGATCGCTTCACTAAGCCCTGAGGATAAGACGCGCGGCGTGGTCGCCGCCTCGACCGGCAATCACGGCCGCGCGCTGGCGCATGCGGCGCGGCTCGACGGCATCCGCGCCGTGATCTGCATGTCGCGGCTGGTGCCCGACAACAAGCTCGACGCGATCCGTCGGCTCGGCGCCGAGATCCGCATCGTCGGCAACAGCCAGGACGATGCGCAGAAGGAGGTCGAGAAACTGGTCGCCGAACAGGGCCTGGTCATGCTGCCGCCCTTCGACCACCCCGACATCATTGCCGGCCAGGGCACGCTCGGTCTGGAGATCATCGAGCAGGTGCCGGAGGCGGCGAGCGTGCTGGTGCCGCTGTCCGGCGGCGGGCTGGCTTCGGGCGTCGCCGCCGCCGTCAAGGGCGTCAGCCCGAACACCAAAGTCATCGGCGTCTCCATGGCGCGGGGCGCGGCGATGAAGGCGAGCCTCGACGCCGGCCGGCCGATCGAGATCGAGGAACTGCCGACGCTGGCGGATTCGCTCGGCGGTGGCATCGGCCTCGACAACCGGCTGACCTTTGGCATGTGCCGCGACCTGCTCGACGATGTTATCCTGCTCTCCGAGGACGAGATCGCCGCCGGCATCCGTCATGCCTATGAAGAGGAGCGCGAGATCGTCGAGGGTGCCGGCGCGGTCGGCATCGCCGCGCTGCTTGCCGGCAAGGTCAAGACGGCCGGGCCTGCCGTGCTCATCCTGTCCGGCCGCAACATCGACATGGCGCTGCACAGAAGAATCGTCTGCGGCGAGGCGCCATCAACCGTGGAGCGTGCCGCATGAGCCGGATGATGATCCTCACCGAGGCTGAACTGCGCCAGATCGTTGCGCTGAACCTCGATGCCGTCGCCTGCGTCGAGAACGCTTTTCGCGCGCTGGCCACGCTGCCGGTGGCGATGCCGCCGATCCTGCGCCTCGACATTCCCGAGCATCACGGCGAGGTCGACGTAAAATCCGCCTATGTGCCTGGCATCGACGGCTTCGCCGTCAAGATCAGCTCCGGCTTCTTCGACAATCCGAAGCTCGGCCTGCCCAGCGGCGGCGGCATGATGGTGCTGCTCTCGGCCAAAACCGGACAGGTCGAGGCGCTGTTGCTCGACAATGGCTATCTGACCGACATCCGCACCGCCGCTGCCGGCGCGGTCGCCGCCAGGCACCTGTCGCGGCCGGATTCCGCCGTCGCCGCGATCTTCGGCGCCGGCCTCCAGGCCGGACTGCAGCTCGAGGCGCTGCGCCTGGTGCGGCCGATCGGGGAAGCCCGCATCTGGGCGCGCGATGCCGCCAAGGCAGACGCCACCGCCGCCCGCTTGCGCGAGAAGCTCGGCATCATGGTGCGCGCCGAGCCGGACGCGGCGAAGGCGGCCGCCGGCGCCGACGTCATCGTCACCACGACGCCGTCGACCGAACCGCTGATCAAGGCCGGCTTCGTCGTGGCCGGCCAGCACATCACCGCCATGGGCTCGGATGCCGAGCACAAGAACGAGATCGCGCCGGCGA
>NZ_RZOF01000331.1:0-7021 GCF_003998955.1 Mesorhizobium sp. M4B.F.Ca.ET.017.02.2.1
GCGCTGGGCAGCGGCGCCTCGATCCTCGTGGTCGAGCGCGACTCGAGCTACGAGTTCTCCTCGACCGCGCTTTCCACCAGCGCCATCCGCCAGCAATATTCCAATCCGATCAACGTCAAGATCAGCCAGTTCGGCATCGAGATCATCCGCGGCTTCCAGGAGCGCATGGCGCCCTTCTACAAGGACGAGCCGGCGCCCGACCTCGGCTTTCGCGAGCACGGCTATCTCTACTGCTGCTCGCCCGAAGGCGTGGACGCGGCGTGCGAGCGCGTCGAGCTGCAGCGTAGCCTCGGCGCCCACACCGTCTTCCTCGAGCCGGGTCCGCTGAAGGAGCGATTCCCCTGGCTCAATGTAGAGGATCTCGGCGGCGGCTCCTGGGGCTCGCGGGAAGAGGGCTGGTTCGATTCCATGGGCATGATGAACGGCTTCCGCCGCGCCGCTCGCGCCAGCGGCGTCGAATACATCGACAACGCCGTGACTGGACTGGATCTCGCCGATGGGCGGGTTGTTTCAGTCCGCCTCGCGACCGGCCAGACGGTCGCCTGTGGAACCCTGGTCAACGCCGCCGGCCCGCGCGCGCAGCAGGTCGCGGCGATGGCCGGCCTGTCGATCCCGGTGGCGCCCTACAAACGCTACAGCTTCGTCTTCGCCAGCGCCAATCCGATCCCCGGCCGCATGCCCAACGTCATCGACCTCTCGGGCACTTTCGTGCGTCCGGAAGGCGAACTCTTTCTCACCGGCAACACGCCGCAGGGCGACGGACCGGCCGACTACGACGACTTCGAAATGCACTTCGAGGAGTTCGACGACCATATCTGGCCGGCGTTGTGGCACCGCATTCCGGCTTTCGACGCGCTGAAGGTCCAGACCAGCTGGACCGGTCACTATGAATACAACATGCTCGACCACAACGGCATCGTCGGCTTCCACCCGGAGGTGAGGAACTTCATGTTCGCCAACGGCTTCTCTGGACACGGCCTGCAGCAGTCGCCGGCCGTCGGCCGGGCGGTGTCGGAGCTCATCGTCCACGGCGCCTTCCAGACGCTCGACCTGTCGCCCTTCTGCTACGAGCGCATTCCGCGCAACGAGCCTTTCCTGGAAGAAGCGGTGATCTGAGCCCGGCTGCGCCGAACGGGCTCCGCGATGAAGGTCCGCACGAATGGCCGACGGGGTATGGTCCGAGGACCAGCCTGTCAGGCAGCGGATTTGAGCGCCTCGATCTTGCTCAGGACTGCGTCACGCGCGCGTTCGTAGCGTTGCAGGGCTGGCATCAGGTCGGCACCATCGATGCAGCACGTCTCAATGTCGCGGCACAGATCGGACAGTGTTTCGAAGCCGAGCATGCCCGATGACGAGACCAGCGAATGGGCATCTCTCTGGACGACGTCCCGTTCGATGGCGTCAGGCGCGATCGACACGAGCCGGGTTCTGAGCACGTCGGCCAGCTTGTCGAGCAGCTGGTTCACCCTGTTCTTGCCGAGCACTTTTGCCAGGTTTCCGAAGACGTCGGCATTGAAGACGCCGTCCCGATCGGCAGTCGCACCCGGTTCGTCGGCGCCTCGGTTAGGTCTGCCGCCGGTGTTGCGGACGATCGCCGCCAGCAATTCGGGCTGCTTGAAAGGCTTTCCGACGTGATCGGTCATGCCGGCGGCCCACAACTCGGAGAGCTGGAACGGCAGCACATTGGCGGTCAACGCGACAATCGGGATGTCCCGGACCGGGGAATTCAGCTCCCGGATATGCCGGGTTGCGGTCAGCCCATCCATGACTGGCATCTGAACGTCCATCAGCACGACATCGTAGCTCCGGTTCTGCACGGCTGCGACTGCTTCCGTGCCGTCAACCGCGACATCGACCTCATGGCCGTGAGCCCGAAGCACCGCACAAGCTATGTCGCGGTTGATCTCCATGTCCTCGACCAGCAGTATCCGGGCCGGTGCCGTCGTCTCGTTCATCGCCTGGGCAAACCGTGAAGGTTCGGCGTCCGCGGCGGCCTCGGGAAGTGCGACTTCGAACCAGAACAGTGAACCCTCCCCGGCGGTGCTCTCAACGCCTATCCGTCCCCCCATCAGTTCGACAAGGCGCTTCGAGATCGCCAGTCCGAGACCGCTGCCGCCAAATTCGCGACGGACCGATCCGTCAACCTGCGAGAAGCGCTGGAACAGACGGTCCTGCTGTTCGGCCGGAATGCCGATGCCGGTGTCGCGGACGGCAAAGCGCAGCCCGATAGAGCCGGCGCCGGCATCGCCGATGCGGTCGACGGCCAGGGTCACGCTTCCCGTGGCGGTGAATTTCACGGCATTGTTCAGAAGGTTGAGCAGCACCTGCCTCAGCCGGTCCTGATCACCGACCAGGTGCGGCGGCAAGGTCGGGTCGATCCGCCGCACCATTGCCAGGCCCTTGCGTGCCGCGATGCCGTTGACGATCGAGAGCGTATTGTCGATCAAGGCACCGAGCGTGAACGGATGAGCGTCGATTTCGATCTGACCGGCTTCGATTCTGGAGAAGTCGAGAATATCGTTGACGACGGTAAGCAGCGCCGCGGCCGACGTCCCGATGCGCTCGGCGTAGCGTCTGTTCTGCTCGGACAGTTCCTTCGAGGAAAGCAGAAGATCGCCATAGCCGATCACGCCGTTGAGCGGGGTGCGGATTTCATGGCTCATCGTGGCGAGGAAGGCCGTCTTGGCTTCGCTCGCCTGCTCGGCATTCGTCTTGGCGATCTCTGCTTCCGCCTTGGCAAGCTTGAGCTCTTCGGCTCTTTCCTGCTGAAGCGTGACATCGCGCTCTGTAACGACCAGCTCGGTGGGAGTTCCCGCTTTGTCGCGCACCAGCTGCAGGGTGATCTCCGCCTGCACCCAGTCATCGTCCTTGCGGTGCAGCGTGAACACGCCTTTCGATTCGCCTATTTCGCCTCGTGCCAGCTTTGCGTACTCGGCCTGGAGGCGGGACCGCTGCTTCGGGTGAACGTCGGAAAATGCGTTCGAGTTCTGAAGCTCCTC
The DNA here is from genome assembly GCF_003998955.1 of Mesorhizobium sp. M4B.F.Ca.ET.017.02.2.1. Lineage (NCBI taxonomy): Bacteria > Pseudomonadati > Pseudomonadota > Alphaproteobacteria > Hyphomicrobiales > Phyllobacteriaceae > Mesorhizobium > Mesorhizobium sp. M4B.F.Ca.ET.017.02.2.1. Next base: position 3,000 of record NZ_RZOF01000331.1, read on the forward strand.
CGGCGTGTAGCCGAGAAGCCGCATGCAGGCGGGCGAGGTGTAGAGCCGTGTCCCGTCGAAGGCGACGCGGCTGATCATGTCCGAGCTGTTTTCCGCCAGGAGCCGGTAGAGCGCCTCACGTTCGGCCAGTTCGCTTGTCTTGCGGTCGACCAGTACTTTGACGGTTTCGGCACGGCGTGCGAACAGGAACAGCAAGGCGCCGAACAGCGCAGTGAAGACGATGCCGCTGCAAAGCACGAGCAGCGGCTCCTGGCTGGCGACGCTGTGCTCGAATGCGGGCGTGCTGTGCCACGACAGCGTCCAGCGCTGCTGCATCACGTCGACCTGCTTTCGTATCGAAAACGCAGGCGCCGACGCAGTCTCGTCGGGTTCGCTGCTGTGGTAGATCAATGCTTCGGCGTCCTCGCTGTCGCCGTCATAGACGTGCAATGCCAGCGAGCGGTCTTCGCTTGTGGTCAACCCGCTCATGAATTTCTGCGCGACGAACGGGGCATATATCCAACCGGTCAGGGCGGCGCGGCGCTCGTCGACCGTATTGAGCGGCACGTTCTTGCGATACATGGGATGGAGCAGGATGAAGCCGTTGCTCTTCGTCTGGTCCTGCACCAGCACGATGCGCTTGGTGATGGCCGGCTGGCCGGTGTCCCGCGACAGCGTCGCCCCTTCCAGGCGATTGCTCTCGAACGCGATGTTCAGTCCGAGGGCCGGGCGGTTCGGTGCCAGCGGCTCGATATAGGTGATGACAAAGCGAGGTCCGCCGGGAACAGCGGGATGGATGGTGAACTGGGGCTGTGTCACTTGAGCCCGCAGAAGGAAGTCCGCTACTTTTTCCACCGGAACGTTTTCGATGTAGCCGATGCCGTTGACGCCGGGCATGCTGCGCTTGAGGTCGAGGACCTCGACATAGGAGCGCCATTCCTCGGCGCTGACGTAGCTCGACCCTTCGAAGAAGCCGACGCCGCCAACCAGGGCCTGGTCGTAGGACGCCAGGCGGTGCATCAGCGCCTGCTCGTTCTCGATCGCCATCGAGGCGAAGATCGCGCTGTTGCGGTCGTAGATGAACTGGTTGCTTGCCTTCCAGCCGTAGAACGTCAGCCCGAGGGGCAAAAGCAGCAGCAGTATCGCGGCAACCGGCAGTGCGCCGAGCGGCGCGCCACGCCACGTAAGCCGGCGCTTGGCGCCGGGGGCAACGAGCACGATCGGCAAGAAGATGACGATGCCGAGGACGTCGCCGCTCCACCATGTCAGCCAGTTGTGTGCCACGCCGGCGTACGGGACGACTCCGGCGACATAGAGCGAGGTCACACCGACGGTGGGGGCGACGATACAGCTGATCGGAGCGGCTGCGAGGAACAGCGCGATGATATCGCGGGTGCCTCTGAGATCGATCGGTAGCCCGACCGCCCGGCTGACCAGCCAGCGGGCGACCAGCGCCTGCACGGTCGAGCCGCCGGCAATCGCGGCCGCAACAGCCAGTTTGTCGAGCGCCCACCCGGTTTCAGCCGAATAGCCGCCGCCGATCACGGCGTTGAGCACCAGCGATCCGATGAAGATCCCCGGCCAAAGTGAGCGCCCATAGGCAAGCAATGCCCCGACCGCGATGCCGGATGCCGGCCAGATGATCGTCGCGTAGCCGGGCGGCACGGCCAGAAGCAGCCCCAGTTGTCCGGTCAGGTAATACAGGGCCGCAACGGCGACGATCCTGGCCAGCGCATGCGACAGCAGGCGTTGCATGGGGTGAAGAACCATCACCAGGCGCGACATGGTTCGCTCACGAACAAGAAGATCGCCCCGACATCCGGCGGTGCGTTACGAAATGATCCGCTGATTCCTGCGACAGCACGCACATTCGTAAGCCAACCCGACGGGATCAGAATTCGGCAGATCGCTGCATCGATCCCGCAGAGATTGCGCCGAACCCGTCAACGTCCGATTAATGCTGCGCTCTTCAGCTGCTCAGATGCGACAGTTCCAGCCCGGTCTGTGAGGCCGACAGGCGTTCTTCCGCCGACCGGAACATATCCTCGAAGGCCAGCTCGTGCTCGAACACGACGCCGCCGACCTGCACGGCGAGCACGTCCTCCGTTCCCTTGGGCGCGAAATAGACGTCGCGCACCCGAGCCTTGATGCGTTCGCCGATCTCCTTGGCGTCCTTTTCGGTCGCGCCAGGCAGAAAGACGCCGAACATCGAGGTGCCGATGCGGCCGACGAGATCCTCCTTGCGAACCGACGACTGGATCGTCGAGGCGATGAGCCGCAGCGCCTCGTCGCCCCATTCCAGGCCGAAGCGCAGGTTGAGGGACTTGAGATGCTCGGGATGGATGACCAGGAAGGCGCCGGAGCGCGGCCCGGCCTCCGAGGTCTTCGCGGCCCGTCTGTCCACCATCGAGGTGAAAACCGGTCCGTTCAGGCAGCCGGTCAGCCTGTCATAGGTCGCCGACCGGTTGAGCTCCTGCCGGTAGCGGCGGATCTCGGCCTGTTTCGATCCGAGCAGCAGGAACAGCGGCAGGCCGATGGCCAGCGGCAGCAGCGTTGCCGTGATCACGCTGCGCGCGAACGGCGTCAGCGCCTCGCTGAACAAAAGCAGATAGTTGAGGCCGAGCGACAGGATGAGGCAGCCGGCCGTCCCCAGCACCGTCAGCCACGCAACATCTTTCCAGCTTTGGGTAGAGGGGGTCGCTGTCGGTTTGGTCACTGGCCAATCTCCTGTCCGATGCGCTGGCATAAGGCCGGTGTGTTGCAATTTCGGTTTCGACGACCGCTACAATTTGATGCATGCGGGCGGAATGGCCATCAAATCGGCCCGTGCCGGCAAAGGCTGCACCGCAAGGGTTAACAAAACAGATATCGAAGGTGGCAGTCGGCGCGGGCCTGACGGCCAGCCTGGAGCGAGCCGATCGGCAGCGGTCCCGCGCCTATCGAGGCGGCCCGAACATGCCCATCTCGGCACTCCTGGCCGTTGCCTCGGCCTTGCCGTAGATGCCACCGGGCAGCGCCGTGGCCCAGCCGTTGGAGACCAGCCAGGCGCCGACGTCCTGCTTGCCGAGCGTGCAGGGCGCGGCGATGGCGAAGCGGTCGACATCCGGCGGCACGAAGCATTTCAGCGCCCGCCCGCGCAGCCAGGCATTGAAGGCCGCCCGCGCGCGCTGGCCGCACGGCCAGGCGATCTCGTGAAAGGAACAGCTCCTGTCGGGGTCGATGGCGAGCGTGCCGCTGATCGCCACCGTCCGGCCCATCGCCTCGAAGATCGCCGACGAGGTGGCGATCGGCCGATAGAGCAGCATCTCGCGCCAGTCGCCCGGCATCGGCGTCTTCGGCCAGTATGCAAGACCGAGTTCGCCAAGCGGCGGGCGGGCTTCGATCCGTTCGATCCGGGTCGCATCGAGTTCGGGCGGCGCGATGAGATCCTGCGCGATCTTGCGCGCCGGCTGCCGCGGTCCGGCATCGAACATGGGTTGCGCCGTCGTCGCTGGCTGGTTTCCGGAGTCCAATGCCGGCGTCTGCCGGCCGACCCCAATCAAGGCGCCGGCTTGCAGGATCAGCAAGACCCCGGCCAGGAGTTCGACACCTCCCAACGCGATCGCCAGGCGAGACCTTGGCGCGGACACGATGCCGCTCATCGGTGGCGTCCCGGCCATCGCCGTCGAACAAAAGGCCGACCTGGCAACCAGCTTGAGCGCACCCCTTCAACCCCCGATGAAACGGCTCCGGCCATCCGACCTGCCGCGTTGGCGTCCCGGCAGTGCAGCATAGCACGCGCGCGAAGGATGCCGAAGCAGGCGTCCCGTTAAGCTTCGTTAATCCTTGCGCAATCTCTGTTGCCTATTGTGGCCCGGAATTGTCGAGGACGACATGAAGCGCAAACCGATACTGCTCTTTGCTTTCCCGGCCCTCATGCTGCTCATCCTGGCGGGTGAGCGGGCGGCGACATTCCTGCTCGGCACCTATCCCGCCAGGATGAGCAGCATGAGGGCCGGGAAAGCAAAGAGCAGTATCGGTTTGCGCTTCATGTCGTCCTCGAC
>NZ_RZOF01000332.1:0-7018 GCF_003998955.1 Mesorhizobium sp. M4B.F.Ca.ET.017.02.2.1
GCTCCAGACGCGGTGTCAGCGGCTGCCTGTGACGATGCCTGGCATCGGCCGGCGTGATCAGCAAAACCGCCGCTGCCAAAGGCAGCGCCAGCCTGAAAAATCCGGAAATGCTCAGCGTTGCCATCGCCCGGAAACGGCGTCGGCATGGCGAAGTTGCCTTCGAAGGCGCATCGGACCGATCACAATCGGTTACCAACGCGTTACGCGCCGATCGCTTCCAGCCCTTCCTCCAGCCAGTCGGCGAGCAGCGGCATGCCGAGCAGATATTTCGCCGTGCGCTTGTTGGCGCGCTCGCGCGCGGCGGCCAGCGCGTCGGCCCATTCGGCGGCGTCATAGTCGCCGCGGCCGACCCAGGCGAGGGCGATCAGCTCGGCCGCTTCGTCGACATTGAGGTCGTCGATCAGTTCGCGCAGCTCCTCCTCGGTCAGGTTTTCCGAGCTCTCCTCGACGAGACCGTCATGATGGTGGCTGTCGCGGGTGTCGCCGTCGAACTCGATCTCGTGCTCGGCGCCGTCGGCATAGTCCTCGTTGACGGCCGCGCTCAGCGCCTTGGCCTTGAGAATGAACAGGCGCACGGTATCGGGACCGATCGAAAGCTCCCATTCCTTTTCGAGGCGCTGCTGCACTGGCCTGCTCCGCATGCTCCATCGGCCGTTTGCCGGATGATAGCGGATTTGTGGCGCGCGTCACGTCATGTTCGGCCTGTTTCAGGCAAAATGCCGGTGGTGCGGGCCTGGAGCGCAGGTTTTTCACGCGCTCCGCTTTTCCGGGATGAAAGAAGGCAGGCCCGGCGTTAATATCCCATTGTTCATTCTCAAGGAGGCTCCGATGCGCAGACGTTTGCTGATCCAGGTCATGGCTGTTGTGGCTTTGCCGCTCTTTGTGGCGCCCGCCTTCACGGCCGGCGAAGGCGGCGGCGGCGGAGGCGGAAACACCCCGCAATGCAAGAAGGGCGAGGTCTGGGACAAGAAGAAGCAGAAATGCGTGACGCCGAAGTACGGGATGCTGGACGACAACAACATCTATGAGGCGGGCCACGATCTTGCGATGGCCGGGCGCTATGACGAGGCGATCGCCGTGCTCAGCCTTGCGGCCAACAAGCAGGATCCGCGCATCCTCAACTATCTCGGCTATTCGCATCGCCATTCCGGCCGCATCACCGTCGGCCTCGGCTATTACGAGGAAGCCTTGCGCATCAATCCCGACTACACGCTGGTGCGCGAATATCTCGGCGAGGCGCATCTGCAGATCGGCGACCTTGCGGGCGCCCGCGAACAGCTCAGCGAAATCGAGAAGCGCACCGGCAAGGGCTCGCGCGAATACGGCATGCTGGCCGAGCAGATCGACCATTTCCTGAGAAGCTGATTCGACCTCGACACGCTTTCCAGCCGGCTGCGAGCGATCGTAGCCGGCTTTTTGTTGCCGCGCCGGCAAAGGATTGCTTTGGCGGCGATCGCCCTTGCGAAAGCAGCGGATGATTTTTCAAAACCGGATTTTTTGGCGTGAAAAACGCGCAAACATTGCTATATTCAGGCAAATTGCGGTGAAACGGTTCCGTTAGCCCAAGGCTGCCGGACCGTTTTCTTTTTGTACCCATCGACAAGGGCCATCCCCGAAAAACGGGGGTGGCGGCAGGAAAGGTCAGGCATATGAACAAGGTCCCGATGACAGGCGAGGGGTTCGCGTCATTGAAGGAAGAACTGCGCTGGCGCCAGCAGGAAGAGCGGCCGCGCATCATCGAGGCGATCTCCGAGGCGCGCTCGCATGGCGACCTTTCCGAAAACGCCGAATACCACGCGGCCAAAGAGGCGCAGAGCCACAATGAAGGCCGCGTCAACGAGCTCGAGGACCTGATCGCGCGGGCCGAGGTGATCGACGTCACCAAGCTCAGCGGCGACAAGGTCAAGTTCGGCGCCACCGTGGTGCTGGTGGACGAGGACACCGAGGAGAAGAAGACCTACCAGATCGTCGGCGACCAGGAAGCGGACGTGAAGTCTGGCCGCATCTCGATCTCCTCGCCGATCGCGCGCGCCCTCATCGGCAAGGAAGTCGGCGACGCCATCGAGGTCAACGCGCCCGGCGGCGCCCGGGGGTATGAGATCGTCCAGGTGCAATTCATCTGAGGGAAGTTGAGGGGGCAGGATTTGTCCCTGAATTGCGCTATTCCAATCCAAGGATGGCGCCGCCCCTCATCGCCCTGCCGGGCACTTCTCCCCGTATAGTGACGGGGAGAAGGACGCCGTCACCTGATGATTTCGCCAACCGGAAACGCTGAAAAGTGGCGCTGAATTTCGCGCTTAGCTCCCTTCTCCCCGTTACTATACGGGGAGAAGGTGCCGGCAGGCGGATGAGGGGCGGCGCTGACCTTTCCAATTGAATTGATTGAATAAATCAATCTCTGTCCGCGCCTGCTCGACCAAGCGCCTGCAGCCCGATCAGCCGCTCGGCTTCCGCCGCTGCCTCCGCAGGGGTGACACGGCCGCCGGGCGCGGCCAAAAGCGTCGACGCATACGGCCCGCGCGGGCCGGTGAGGCCGGGTTCGGTGGCCAGGAAGATGGCGACGGTCGGCACGCCGAAGGCGCTGGCGAGGTGGGTGAGGCCGGTGTCGGCACCGATGACCAGCGCCGAGCGGCCGATGATCGCGGCGATCACCGCCAGCGGCGATTTGGGCACCAGCACCGCCTGCGGCACGGCCCTAGCGATCGCCTCGGCCACTGCCTTTTCAGGCTCGTTCGACCAGGTGACGACAGGCGTCATTTTCCTCTCGAGCAACAGCCCGGCGGTCTCGATCCAGTCCTTGACCGGCCATTTCTTGTCTTCGCGGCTGGTGCCGTGCAGCAGGAACGCGGTGTTGCCGCTGGTGCCGGCCAGGCCATCCGCCGGCGGCACGATGCCGGACTGGAGGCCGGAGAGATCGGGCTGGTAGCCGAGCGCCAGGCCGAACAGCCGCCGCGTCCGTTCGATGGCGTGCAGATCGCGGGGCACGCCGTAGCGGTGGTCGTAGAACAGCGTCGCCGACGGTTCGCGCGCGCTTGCCCGGTCGAAGCCGGCGACCGGCGCCGCCGCCTGCTTTGCCACCACAGCAGACTTCAGCAGTCCCTGCGCATCGATGACGAGGTCGTAGCCGGCAGCGCGCAGGGCGCGGCGCAGTTTTCCCGCTTCATGCCAGGTGTCGCTGTTGAAAAGCCGCTTGCGCCAGCGCCGGATCGCCACCGTGTGGATGGTGCCGATCGCCGGATGCAGGGCGACGATGCCGGCAAAGGCTTCCTCCACGCACCAGTCGAAGGAGACGTCCGGGCGGTGGCGGCGCGCATCCTCGACAGCCGGAAATGTATGGATGACATCACCCATCGAGGATGTCTTGACGATCAGGATCTTCATGCGGCGGCCGGTATTTCCAGCAGCCGGTCCACTGCTGCCGCGACCCGCGCGACATCCAGCGTCTTCAGGCAGTTGAGATGACCGAGCGGACAGGTCTTCTGGTGGCAGGGCGAGCAGGAGAGGCCCAGCCATACCAGCTCGGCCCGCTCGGATAGCGGCGGCGTGTTCTCAGGCGAGGTCGAGCCGTAGACAGCGACGATCGGCGTGCCGACAGCGGCGGCGACATGCATCAGCCCGCTGTCGTTCGACACCGCCAGCCGCGCCGCGGCGATGAGGTCGATGGCGTCCTCCAGTCGCGTCTTGCCGGCAAGGTCGACGGCGCCGGGCGCAAGCGCGGCGATCTCCGCCGTCACCTCGGCGTCGTTCCTGGATCCGAGCAGCGCGACCTTCAGGCCCTTAGCCATCATCCCGCGCGCCAGTTCGGCGTAGCTTTCGCTCGGCCAGCGTTTCGCCGGGCCGAATTCCGCGCCGGGCATCAGCGCCACGAAGGTCTTCGCGGTGAGGCCCGACCGCTCGAGCAGGGCAGCCTGGCTGACGGTATCGACGGTGAGCTTCGGGGCCTGGAAGGTGCCGCCGCGGGCAAGGCCGAAATAGGTCAGCGCCGTGCGCCGCTTCACCGCGTCGGGCAGCGGCACGATGTCGGTGAGCAGGCCGTAGCGCATTTCCCTTAGGTTGCCGACGCGGCGCGGAATGCGGGCAAAGAACGGGATCAGCGCCGACTTCCAGCTTCCGGGCAGGACGTAAGCCATGTCGTAGCGGCCGCGCAGCAGGCGGCCGAAGCGCCTGCGGATGCGGAACTCGAGCGCGCCCGGCTTCAGCGGGAAATCGATCTGCTGGCGTATCTCGGGCATGCGCTTGACCAGCGGTGCCGCCCAGGCCGGCGCCAGCACGTCGATCGCGGCGTTCGGATATTGCTCCTTCAGCGCCGAGAACAGGCACTGCGCCATGACCATGTCGCCCACCCAACGTGGGCCGATCACGAGGATCGCTGGGCTTTCAGCCATTCGACATAGTCTCTGACACCGGTTTCGACAGTCCGGAATTGGCCATTGTAACCGGCCGCGCGCAAGCGGGACATATCAGCTTGGGTAAAACTCTGGTAGCTGCCCTTGAGGTGGTCGGGGAAGTCGATGAATTCGAGCCTGCCCTTGCCGAGTGTATCGATGACGGTCTCGGCGATGGCGCGGAATGGCTGGGCGCGGCCGGTGCCGCAGTTGAAGATGCCGCTCGAGCCGCGCTTCCAGAGCCACAGATTGACGTCGGCGACGTCGCCGACATGGATGAAGTCGCGGCTCTGCTCGCCGGGTCCGAACCCGTCATAGGCGCCGAACAGCTTCGGGTTTTCGCCGCGCTCGACCTGGTTGAACAGATGGAAGGCGACCGAGGCCATGGCGCCCTTGTGCGCCTCGCGCGGTCCGTAGACGTTGAAATAGCGCAGCCCGGCCACCTGCGAATGGTCGGTGTCGAAGACGGTGCGGCGGACATAGTCGTCGAACAGCTTCTTGGAATAGGCATAGACGTTGAGCGGGCGCTCGAACTGCTGTTCCTCGCGGAACTCGCTGCCGCCGCCATAGACCGACGCCGAGGAGGCGTAGAGGAAGGGCACGCGCAAGGCCAGGCAGGCATGCAGGAGCCGCTTCGAATAGGCGTAGTTGACCTCCATCATGTATTTGCCGTTCCACTCGGTGGTGGTCGAGCAGGCGCCCTGGTGGAAGACCGCGTCGACGCGGCCGAGCCCGCCATCCCCCAGGCGCGCGAGGAAATCGTCCTTGTCGAGATAGTCGGCGATATGCAGGTCGGCGAGATTGGCGATCTTGTGGCCGTCGGTGAGGTCGTCGACAACGAGGATGTCGCTGTGCCCCTCGGCGTTGAGCGCGGCGACGATGTTGGAGCCGATCATACCGGCGCCGCCCGTGACGATGATCATATTTTTGGCCCTGATACTCGTTTCGCTTGCCGATTCCGGCCCTTATAAGGGAGGCGAGTTAGGCTGTCGATAAAGCAGGCGGCTGCGGGCGGATGTCACAGTGAGGCCGCAAAGCTCCGGCTTCAGTCGGTTCGCGCCACCCGCCGGACCGTGAGGGAAAAAATGCCGTCGACCGAACTGCTTATCGCCTTTTTCGCCACCACGGCGATCTTTGCCTACATTCCGGGTCCTGCCATGCTCTATGCGGCGGCGCAGACGATGGCGCGCGGGCGCTGGTCGGGGCTGACGGCAGCGCTCGGCATCCATCTCGGCGGCTATGTGCATGTCCTTGCGGCGGCAGCGGGTCTTTCGGTGCTGTTCCATGCCGTTCCGCCGCTCTACATGGCGGTCAAGCTCATCGGCGCGCTCTATCTGATCTGGCTCGGCGTCTCGCTTTTGCGCGCCAGGACGCAAGGCGGCGACGCGGCACTGCCCGCCATCGAGCGGAAATCGGCCCGCCGCGCCTTTTTCGAGAGCATCACCGTCGAAGTGCTCAATCCCAAGACGGCGATCTTCTTCATGGCGTTCCTGCCGCAATTCATCGATGCCTCGGCGGCATTTCCGGTCTGGCTGCAGTTCGTCATCCTTGGCACCATCGTCAACCTGATGTTCTCCTCCGCCGACATAGCGTGCGTTTTCCTGGCCGGGGCGATGATCGCCCGGCTGCGCCGTTCGAGCCGCGCGCAGCGGCTGATGCAGCGCGCGGGCGGCGCGGTGCTGGTTGGTCTCGGCGTCCATGTCGCCCTGCAGAAGAGCTGAACGGCCGACCGGGGTCTGCGGCGACCCGTTCCCTGGCCGCCGTTGCGCTGGCTCGAATTGCGGTATATCGGCTTCGCCATGAACGACCGGCCAGCCATTTGAACCCCGAACCATCCTCAGAAACGGCTTTTTCCGCGCGTTGCCAGTGACATGATCAATCATCATCTGCCTTCCCCGGAACCTTTGCACCGCGCCATCGCCCGCTTTGGCGGCGTCACCGTGCTGGTGGTCGGCGACTTCATCCTCGACCGTTTCGTCAACGGCGTCATCGAGCGGATCTCGCCGGAGGCGCCCATTCCGGTGCTGCACGGGCGCGGCGAGATGCTGGCGATGGGCGGTGCCGGCAACGTCGTCTCCAACATCGTTTCGCTGGGTGCAGCCGCAATTCCGGTTTCTGTGATCGGCGCCGACAAGGCGGGCGACGATCTGATGCGGATGCTTGGCGAGCTTGGCGCCGAGACATTCGGCCTGTCACAGCAGCGCGACCGCATGACCTCGTCGAAGAGCCGCTTCAGCGCGCTCAACCAGCAAGTGCTGCGTTTCGACGAAGAGGAGGTGAAGCCGCTCAATGCCGGCGAGCGATCGACGCTGGTCGAGCATTTCCGCACGGCCCTTGCGCGCGCCGACATCGTCATCCTGTCCGACTACGGCAAGGGCATGCTGCTCGACGGTGTCGCCGGCGAGCTGATCGCGATGTGCCGCGAAGTCGGAAAGCCGGTGCTGGTCGATCCGAAGGGCCGCGACTATGCGCGCTACGCCGGTGCGACGGCGGTCACGCCCAACCGCAAGGAACTCGGCGAGGCCGTGGGACGCGCGGTGTTTGCCGACGACGAGATCGTGGCGGCGGCGCGGGACCTGATCTCGGCGCATGGCTTCGACTTCGTCGTGGCGACGCGCAGCGAAAAGGGCATG
>NZ_RZOF01000333.1:0-6980 GCF_003998955.1 Mesorhizobium sp. M4B.F.Ca.ET.017.02.2.1
GCGGCGGTCCCCCGCCGCTGTGCAATGCCCGGATGCGCTCGCCGACGACGGCGTCGGCATGGGTCGCCCGCCTGTTGTGGCGGATATACTCCAGCCAGGTCGGCGTGTGGTAATGCTCGATCCACACGGATGGATTTTCCAGGTCGCGCGCCAGTGTCCAGTTGCGGGCGCCGTCGCGGCGGCGGATGCGGCCGCGCTCGGCCATGGTGGCGAGGAACTCCGGCACGTCCTCGTCGCGGATGATGTACTCGATCATGACGGCGATCGGGCCGCTGCGCGGCTTGAGGTCGAGCCCCAGATGCGGCTCCTTGAAGCGGTTGAGCGGATCGAGGTTGAGCACCGCATGCTGCGGCAAGGGCAGGACGAGGCCGATGGCGCCACCCGCCAGCATGGTGATGCTGGCCGCGATCAGCGCGGTCTCGGCGCCATGCGCGTCGGCGACGACGCCCCAGACCCAGCTGCCCAGCGCGATGCCGCCGAAGGTCGCCGTCTGGTAGACCGAGAGCACCCGGCCGACCACCCAGCGCGGTGTCGACATCTGCACCGTGACGTTGAAATGCGACAGCGCGAGCACCCAGCAGGCGCCGCCGATGAGCAGACCGAGAGCGGTCTGCCAGGCGTGAAGGCTGACGGCGGCGTTGAGGGCGCAGACGGCGAAGCCGCCAAAGGCCATGCGCACCATCGTCTCCGAGGACAGCAACTGCCTCAGCCGCACGCTGATCAGCGCGCCGCCGACCGCGCCGATGCCGAAGGCGCCGAGCATGATGCCGTAGGTCAAGGCATCGCCCTTGACGACATCGCGCGCCACCAGCGGAAGAAGCGCCAGCACCGCGCCGGCGCTGAAGCCGAAGGCCGAGCCCCGGACCAGCACCTTGCCGATGTTGGGCGACATTGCGACATAGCGCAGGCCGGCGCCCATCGCCGCGCCAAGCGTCTCGCGCGGCAAGGTCTGCGCCGGTATTTCCGGCTTCCAGCGAAACAGCACGATGATCAGCCCGATATAGCTCAGCGCATTGGCGGCGAAGGCCGCGGCGGCGCCCGCGGCGGCGACGATGACGCCGCCGATCGCCGGGCCGACGCTGCGCGTCAGGTTGAAGCCCATCGAGTTCAGCGCTACGGCCGCCGGCACCTTGGAACGCGGCACCATATCGCCGACCGAGGCCTGCCATGACGGGCTGTTCAGCGCCGTGCCGCTGTCGATCAGGAAGGTGAAGGCGAGCAGCGTCCACGGCGTGATCAGGCCGAACCAGGTGAACAGCGTCAGCAGCGCCGAGACGACCAGCATGAAGGTCTGCGCCACCAGCATCACCTTGCGCCGGTTGAAGCTGTCGGCGATGGCGCCGGCGACCAGCGCGAACAGCATGATCGGCAGCGTGGTCGAGGCCTGGACCAGCGCCACCTGGTAGGACGAGGTGGCGATCATGGTCATCATCCAGGCGGCGCCGACGCCCTGGATGAGACCGCCGAAATTCGACACCAGGCTGGCCGACCAAACGGCCCGGAAGATGCCGTGGCTGAACGGCGCCAGCGCCGAGACGCGTTCGCTGTCCGGCTCGTCATCGATCATCCGCGCTGTCCCGCTTTACACGCCGTTGGCCTGCCGCCGCGAATGTCCTCTCCGGAGATGGAGCATGGCGACGCGGGGCGGACCGTTGCTTGAAAAAGATTATGCTCCAACAACAGGATAGCGAGGCAAAAATGCGTCGTTACGCGGCTAAGCCAATGGTCTGGCGGCCTTGGACCAACCGCCCGGGCGTACGGTTGGGCCGAACCGCTTAACCAGACGCTTCTGCGGCCGCGGCATGCAGCGCATGGGTCAGGTTGCCCGCCGTTTCGCCGCCGGCATGAAGGCGCAGGAACAGTTCCATGCCGACGAGGCGTAGTCGCGAGGCTTCGTCGCGCCTCGCCAGGTCGACAAGGTCCTCGACGGCGGCGGCGGGCCATTTCAGCGCGTCGCGCAGATAGCCGCCGCGCAGCAGGCCCTGGCTGCCCTGGGTGAAGCCGGACGAGATTTCGAAACCCTTCTTCGGTGCGTAGACGTTCTCGCGCGGCAGGTGCTTCTCCGCGACCTTCTTCAATAGCCACTTGCCGGTCCTGCCGCGCAATTTCTGACGCCTCGGCAGATGGATCGCGAAGTCGATCAGCCGGTTTTCGATGAAGGGAACCCTGAGCTCGACCGATGCCGCCATGCTCAGCCGGTCATGCCGGTTGAGCAGGTCCTGCAAATGCGAATAGAGATCGTAGAGACAGCATCCAAGGAAGGCGCGATCGCCGAGCGGCGTCACCGGTTCGAGCCGGTCGAAGATCCTGGTCTGCAGGAAATTGAGCTCTGGCGATAGCGACCTCAGCACGAGATTGCGCTCCGAGGCCGAGCTGTTGCCGGTCGATGTCTTGAATGGCGCATGGCGCAGGCGCCCGAACTTGCGATCGAGCCAGCGCTTCGAGCGGAACAGCCGTCCCGGCCAGGACCATGCCTGCCAGGCCCGCATGCTTTCGGCCTGCCATTTGTAACCGCCGAAGAGTTCGTCGGCACCTTCGCCGGTCAGCAGCACCTTGACGCCGTCGGCCCGGCATTGCTCGGCCAGCGCCAGAAGCCCGACATGGCTTGCGTGCCAGCCGTCGCTTTCGAGGTGCCAGACCGCTTTCGGCCAGAGCTCGAAGAACCGGTCCCTGTCGACCGGCACCCGGCGCAGCGGGACGCCGGCGCGGCGGCCGGTCCGTTCGGCGTTCTCCGCCTCGCTGCGGCCAAGCCGGGGGTCGACGACATAGCCGTGGATTTCCGGCCTGAAGCGCTTCGACAGCGCTGTGATCAGACCGGAATCGACGCCGCTGCTGCAGGCCGTGGCGATACTGGCGTCGGCGATGCAATGGATATCGACGCTGTCTTCGATCAGCGCTTCGAGCTTCGCCATATGCTCGTCGTCGGAGATGCGGTCGCCGGTGATGCGCGCCGCCTCCAGCACATCGAGGACGTGCCAGAAGCAGCGCTTCTCGATGCCGGCGTCGGTGATCTTCCAGAGGCCCGCCGGCGGCAGGCGTTCGATGCCGTCGAACAGGCTGAAGCTCGAATCGCGGTGCTGCCAGGCAAGCCGCAAGGTGATCTCGCGCACGTCGATGCGGCGGCCAAAACCGTCGCTGGCGAGGATCGCCTTGTCCTCGGAAGCGAACAGGATCCGCTCGGCCGTCTCGGCCACCGCCATCGGCTTGATGCCGAGGCGGTCGCGGGCGAACCACAGGGCGTTGTCGCGCGCGTCGAAGTAGGCAAAGGAAAACATGCCGTCGAACAGCGGCACCGCCTTTTCGGGACCCCAATGATGCAGAGCCTGCAGAACCACTTCGGTGTCGGAGACGCTGCGGAAAATGCAGCCTTCCGCCTCGAGCGCCTGGCGCAGCGAGCGATAGTTGTAGACCTCGCCATTGTAGGCGAGCACGCCCTTGCCGCATGCGGTCAGCATCGGCTCGCGGGCGGCGGGAGAGGGATCGATGATGGCAAGCCGGCGATGACCCAGGGCGAGCCGGCTGCTGCTCCAGCTGTCGTGGTCGTCCGGCCCGCGATGCGCCAGCGCCTGCATCATGCCGGCGATGTCCGACAGGTCGCCGGCGCCGATCGGGTCGCGCTTTCGCCAGACGCCGGCTATTCCGCACATGGCCTGCCGGCCGGTTTAGTCTGCCCCATGATTTTTGAAGACCGCCTGAGACCAGTGGCGCCTACGCCGTGCAATTCACAATCTAGCCGCAACCGGGCTGCCCGCAAGCCGTCCGGTGGGCGCAAGGAGGCAGGCACTCCGCGTTCCGCGTCAGAAGCCGTGCTCGATGCGCTCGAAGATGACGTTGGTGAAGGCCGATATCTGACCGCCGATGAATGGGCCGGTCAGCGCCACCACCAGCATGATGGCGACGATCTTCGGCACGAAGGTCAGCGTGATTTCCTGGATCTGGGTCAGCGCCTGGATCAGCGCGATGCCGATGCCGACCGCCATCGCCACCAGCACCACCGGCGCGGAGGCGGTCAGCACCGTCCACACCGCGTATTGGACGATATCGAGGGCGTCGGCCTCGTTCATGGGTCGTGACCGGAGCCTGTCGCCTAGAGCCGGATGATCTCAGGTCGAGTCGACCTGAAATCTGAATCCGGCTCTAAATCAAAGAGATAGAGCATGATGTCGCCCGAAAACCGCTTCACACTTTTCGGCATCATGCTCTAGCTCGCCGCCTTGACCGAAACGCCCGCGGTGACGGGAACTTCTGTGCCGTTCTGCAGCACCGCGATGAGGCCGCTGCTGGCCAGGCGCACGGAGGCCACCGTGCCCGTCGTCTTGCCGTCGGCGGAGGTGATCGAGCGGCCGATCAGGGCATCGGCCTGCGACAGGGCCGAGGACTGCATGATCTGGTCGAGCTTGGTGTTGGTCTGCACCGATTGCTCGACCTGCGAGAAGGTGGCGAGCTGGGCGACGTACTGTGTCGAGTCCATCGGCTTGGTCGGATCCTGGTTCTTCATCTCGGCGATGAGGAGCTTCAGGAACGACTGGTAGTCGACCGCGGTCTTCGAGGTCGACGTGGTGGTCGAGTTGGCACCGGTCGGTATGGTGGTCGTCATGTCCACGGTCATCGGCATCAAGCTCCTACGGCCAGCGGGCGCGCCGCGCCCGGAATATCGTCATTGCCGCCAAGCGCGCGGCGTTCGAGCGGATAGAGCGCGCGGATCGCCTTCAGCGCCTCATAGACATGGTCCTCGCCGACCATGCGGTCGATCTGCTTCAGCGCGCTGCAAATCTCGCCGTCCTCGAAGCTCGCCAGCAGCATGGGCAGCGAGCGGCGGAACATGTCGCGCGCCTCGGAGGCGCTCGCCGGGTTCATCAGCATGACCTGCAGGATGAAATAGAGCTGCCTGAGCGGGGTCGACGCCTGATCAGCCTGGATGACGTGGCTTTCGAGCAGGAACTGCACGTCGTTCATCAGCTCGATTGTGACCTTGCGGTCGACGCGGACGACGGCGCCGTTGATGTAGATCTTCTCGTTCGGCTTCAGCGATATCTTCAGCGTGTTGGTCATTGGATGCCGTCCCGGATGATCTGGGAGACTTCGATCAGGCCTTCGAAATTGTTGGTGCGGCCCTGGCGGATGTCCTCGGCCTCGCGCAGCAGCCACAGGCCGATGGAGATCAGGTTGGCGCGCAGTTCCTTGGGCAGGGCGTTGTCGCTGGAGCCGAGATCCTCGACGAAGGTGGTCCAGATGCGGTTGGTGAAGTGCAGCGCCTCGATCGCTTCCATGGAATCCTGGCCGACCGCGGCCGCGGCCGACAGCATGTCGATCGAGCGGGTGAGCAATTCCCGCTCGCGGTCCTTGGCGTCGGAGACGGAGTCGGTCTGGATGTCGGCGTAGGAGAATTGATACATCGTCGGGGCTCTGCCGTTCCGGTGGAAGTTTTCAGGTCAGGTAATTCAGCAGGCTGAGCTGCTGCAGGCGCGCGGTCAACGCGAATGAGGTCTCGATATGCTGCGTCAGGTCGGCGATGCGGGTCGCGGCCTCGGCGGGATCGACGCCCTCGAGATCGATGATGTGCTTCTCGAACAGGTCGACCTGGGTCTTCATGCGGTCGCTGGCGTCGGAGACACGTTTCTGGGTTAGGCCGACCTCCGAACGCACCTGGACGATGCCGCCGATGGCCTCGCCGACCAATGTCTGGGCGCGGCTGACGACGGTGTTCTTGGCGGCATCGCTGATGTTGCCGGAGAACAGGTTGGCGACCATCGCCGCCGCCATGGCGAGCTTGCGGATGCCGTCCTCATTGGCGCTGACCGAGGTCTGCGTGGTCTCGTTCAGCGCGATGCGGCTGGTGATCTGCTCGTCGGTGGCGTTCGACCAGGTGCCTTGCCAGCCCGGGCCGAGGAATTGCGGCTCGACGCTGGTGGTGATGAAGTCGTCCATCTGGGCGGCAGTGATGTTGGCCGCGGCCGGATCGCTTTGGGTGAAGCCGAAATAGGCGACGAAGGAGGCGTCGAAAGCGGCTTTGGCGGGCGAGCCGGCGGCGGTGAAATCGTCGACCGGCTTGACGTCGGTGTTGGTGCCGGCGAACAGATACTCGCCATTCACGCTGGTGTTGAGGATGCCGGTCATCTGCTGCAGCGCCGACGCGCCGGCCTGCTGGGTGATGCTGGTCGAGGAATCGCCGGACACGGCGCTGGTCAAGGCCGAAAGAAAGTTCTGCGCGACGTCGGAGAGCTGGCCGAGCGCATCCTGCGTCGACGTCAGCCGGGCGGCGACCAGCGCGTTGGAATCGATGATGCCGTTCAGCCGGTCGAGATCGCGCTGGAAGGTCACGGCCTGGGTCGTGCGCCCGCCGAGCGCCAGGCCGACATCGGCGACCTTGCCGGTCGTTGACTCCTTCGTCGCCTTGACCAGATCGGACTGCATGCGCATCTGCTGGTAGCGCATGGCGTTGGATATTGCGGCTGAGGAGACGGCTGTCGCTTTCATCGATTATCCCACGGCATTCATCAGGGCGTCCAGCATGTCGTCGACGGTCTTCATCATGCGGGCGGAGGCCTGGTAGGTGTGTTCGAGGTCGAGCAGCAGCGACATTTCCTGATCGACATTGACGCCGGTGTCGTTGGACAGCGCCTCGGCCGTGCGCGTGGCCAGCGCCTCCTTGGCGTCGGCGGTGGTCGAGGCCTGCTGGCGCACGCCTTCGAACCAGCCGATCGAGTTGGCGGCATAGTCGGCGACGCTGGATGTCGCCGTGATACCGGCGGCGGCATCGAAAGCCATCGGCTGGTCGAGCCGGTCGCCATAGGCGATCAGGAGGTTGGCGTAGGACGAGCCGGAAGTGTTGAGGACATAGGCAGCGCCATTGGCGCCGCCGTCGCGCAGCAGCGCCGGGGTCATGGCGGCGTTGACGCTGATCGAGCCGGCAAGGCCGTCGACCAGCGTGCCGGCGGCGGGAATGGCGGGCGCGCCCCACCCGGGGGACAAGCCGGCGG
>NZ_RZOF01000334.1:0-6947 GCF_003998955.1 Mesorhizobium sp. M4B.F.Ca.ET.017.02.2.1
GTCGCCCGGAGCGGTCGTGCTGTCCGGCGACAATGGCGCCGGCAAGACCAATCTGCTGGAAGCGATCTCGCTGCTGACGCCTGGGCGCGGACTGCGCCGCGCGCCCTATGCCGACCTGGCGCGTGAAGGCGGCGATGGCGGTTTTGCGCTGCACGCCCGCATCGAAGGGCCGGAAGGCCAGGCCGAGATCGGCACCGGCATTGCGGGCGGCGACAGCGGCGAGAGCGGCAGACGGGTGCGGATCAATGGCGCCGCGGCGCGGTCGTCCGAGGATATGCTGGAGTGGCTGCGTGTCGTCTGGCTGACGCCGGCGATGGACGGCCTGTTCCCCGGGCCGGCGGCCGACCGCCGGCGCTTCCTCGACCGGCTGGTGCTGGCGATCGATCCCGGCCACGGTCAGCGCGCGCTCGACTACGAGAAGGCGATGCGCGGACGTAACCGCCTGCTTACGGAAGGATCTCGCGACGGCAGCTGGTTCGAGGCCATCGAGACGCAGATGGCCGAGACCGGCGTGGCGATCGCGGCGGCCCGCGCCGAGCTGGCGCGCCTGCTTGCCGCCATGATCGAGAGGCTGCCGTCCAGCGGACCGTTTCCGCAAGCCGACATCAGCCTCGACGGCGATCTGGAAAACGCGCTCGGCAGCGCGCCGGCGGTCGATGTCGAGGAGCGGTTTCGCCGCGCGCTGGCCGATGGCCGCGATCGCGACCGCGCCGCCGGCCGCACGCTGGACGGCCCGCATCGCTCCGATCTCGTGGTGCGGCATAGGCCCAAGGCAATGCCGGCCGAACTCTGCTCGACCGGCGAGCAGAAGGCGCTCCTGGTCGGCATCGTGGTCTCGCATGCAAGGCTGACCGGCGAGATGTCGGGGATGACGCCGATCCTGCTGCTCGACGAAATCGCGGCGCATCTCGACGCCGGCCGGCGCGCCGCCCTGTTCTCGATCCTGGAGGAGCTGAACTGCCAGGCGTTCATGACCGGAACCGACGCGGCGCTGTTTTCCAGCCTCGAGGGCCGCGCGCAGTTCCTGACGGTCGACCACGGCACGGTTGGGCCAACCGAAGACCCCTGACAAGGTTTTTGCGCCACGATAAGGTCTGGCCATGACCACGCTTTCCGACGAAGAACTCGAGCGCTACGCGCGCCACATCGTGCTGCCGGAGATCGGCGGCGCCGGCCAACAGAAACTGAAGCGGGCGCGGGTGCTGGTGATCGGCGCCGGCGGGCTCGGCGCCCCGGTGCTCGAATATCTCGCCGCCGCCGGCGTCGGCACGCTCGGCATCGCCGACGACGACACGGTCTCGCTGTCCAACCTGCAGAGGCAGGTGATCCACGGCACGGACGCGATCGGCATTGCCAAAACCGACAGCGCGTCCGCGGCGATCATGCGCATCAACCCCAATGTGGCGGTCGAGCCGCATCAGCTTAGGCTGACGGCGGAGAATGCCCCTGCCCTCGTCGCACGATACGACATCGTGGTCGACGGCTCCGACAATTTCGAGACGCGTTATGCGGTGGCCGATGCCTGCGCCGCAGAAGGCAAGCCCCTGGTGCACGCCGCCGTCGGCCGCTTCGACGGCTCGCTGACGGTTCTGAAACCGTTCGAGACCGGCGCCGACGGCAAGCCTAACCCCGGCTACCGCGACCTTTTCCCGGAAGCACCGCCGGAAGGACTGGTGCCGTCATGCGCCGTCGCCGGCGTAGTCGGCGCGCTGACCGGTGTGATCGGAACGCTGCAGGCGATGGAGGCGATCAAGCTGATCACCGGCATTGGCGAGCCGCTGGTCGGCCGGCTTTTGCTTTACGACGCGCTCAGCGCGCGCTTCGACACGATCCGCTACAAGAGAGCCTGATCGCATGGACCGGCCGACGGGCGTCTTCGTCACGCAAATTCCTCCCGATTTCGGGCAATGGGACGAGTTGCATTCGCTGATCATGCGCGCCTTTGCCTATATGGACGGCGTCATCGATCGGCCGTCCTCGGCGCATCTGCTGACCGCGGCAAAGCTCAAGGAAAAGGCAAAACAGGAGACGGGTTTCCTGGCCCTGCAAGGTGCGAGGATCGTCGGCTGCGTTTTCATGCTGGAAAGGCAGGACGATTTCTACATCGGCAAGCTCGCGGTCGAGCCGGACTTTCAGGGGCAAGGCATCGGCAGGCTGCTGATGCGGGCCGCCGAGGAAATTGCTGTGAGCCGTGGCAAGGGCGCCATCGAACTGCAGACCCGCATCGAGCTCTCCACAAATCACAGCGCCTTCGCCCGGCTGGGCTTTGGCGAGACCGAACGCACGGCGCATGAAGGCTACGATCGGCCGACCTCGATCACCATGCGCAAGGTGCTGCCATGAGCCTCGCCCTCAGCGCGGAAGAACAGGCGATCGCCGCCGGCAAGGACGGCGCCGCGATGGCGATGCGTATCGTCGCCGAAAGCGCCCGGCTGCTCGGCGCGCCGCGACTGATCCCGATTGCCTCGACGCATATAGACGGGGCGCTCTATCACGGCGATTCCGGCACGCTGTTCGCCGAGAGGCTGGTCGAGGGCGGCGCGCGCGTCGCCGTGCGCTCGACGCTCAATGTCGGCGCGCTCGACCTGATGGGCTGCGCGCGCATCCGCCTCGAGGAGCCGGCGCGCGGCATGGCGCGGCGGATGATGGAGGCCTATCGCAAGCTTGGCTGCGAGCAGAGCTGGACCTGCGCGCCTTACCAGGCCGGGCACCGGCCAGCGCTGGGCAGCGACGTCGCCTGGGGCGAATCGAACGCGGTGGTGTTCTGCAATTCTGTGCTGGGCGCGCGCACCAACCGCTATGGCGATTTCCTCGACATCGCCTGCGCCATTACCGGCCGAGCCCCGGACTACGGCCTGCATCGCCTTGAGAACAGGCGGGCGCGGCTGGTGTTCGATGTCTCCGGCCTCTCGCCTTCCTTCCTCGCATCGGAAATCGCCTGGCCGGTGCTTGGCAGCCTCTATGGTCGCGAGGTCGGCAACGCCGTCGGCGTCGTCACCGGCGTGGCCAAGCACCCCGGCGAGGATGCGCTCAAGGCATTCGGCGCCGCCGCGGCCTCGTCCGGCGCGGTCGGCCTTTTCCACGTTGCCGGCGTGACGCCGGAAGCGCCCTATGCGCACACGATTCTCGCCGGCGCGACGCCGGAGACGGTGATCCGCGTCACGTCTGAAATGGCCGCGAAGGCACGTGCCGGGCTGTCGACGGCGGCGGCATCGAAAACGATCGATGCGGTTGCAATCGGCAGCCCGCACCTGTCGCTCGCGGAATTCGACGCGCTGGAGCGGCTGCTCGCCGGCCGCCCGCTCAGCGTGCCGATCTATGCCTGCACCGGCCGCCATGCGCTGTCCGGACTCGAGCAAAGCGGCCGGCGCAAGGCGCTCGAGGCAAGCGGGGTGATCATCGTTGCCGACACTTGCGTGGTGGTGACGCCGATCATGCCGGAGCTCAGCAACGGGGTGCTGATGACGAATTCGGGCAAGTTCGCGCACTACGCGCCGGGCAACACCGGCTACTCCGTGCTCTACGCCTCGCTGGCCGACTGCGTCGAAAGCGCCGTTCTTGGTAAGCCACGATTTACGGATATCGCAGCATGAACGCCCGAGCCGAGATCCTGGTGCCTGGCAAGGGCGGCGAAGGCGAGGCGCTGGTGCTGACGGCGCCGATCAGCTTCTGGGGCGGCGTCGACCCGAAGAGCGGCCGCATCGCCGATGTCCGCCACCCGCAGCATGGCGAGACGATTTCCGGCCGCGTGCTGTTCCTGCCGGGCACGATCGGCTCGTCCTCGGCTTCGGCCGTGCTGATGGAGCTTGTCCACAATGGCCGGGCGCCGGCCGCACTGGTGCTGCACGAGCCGGACGCGATCCTCCTCCTCGGGCTGATCGTCGCCAGGGAAATGGGCTGGGAAACGCCGATGGCGATCCAGCTCGCTCGAAACGTGTTCGAGACCTATTGCGGGCGCATCGTGAAAGTCGCTGCCGACGGCACCCTCGCCGTCTGAGCGCTCCGCAACCAGCTACGTCCGCAGCGGCAGCACGCGGTCCGGCGGGCGGTGGCCGTCGAAGAAGGCACGGATGTTGATGATCACCTTCTCGCCCATGTCGATGCGGCCTTCGAGCGTCGCCGAGCCCATATGCGGCAGGAGCACGACCTTGCCCTTGGCGGCGAGCTTCAGCAGCTTGCTGTTCAGCGCCGGCTCGTGTTCGTAGACGTCGAGACCGGCGCCGGCGATCTTGCCGTCATGGATCAGCTTGATCAGCGATTCCTCGTCGATGATGTCGCCGCGCGCGGTGTTGACGATGTAGGCCGACGGCTGCATCAGCGCCAGCCGCCGCGCCGAAAGCAGATGGAACGTCGCCGGCGTCGACGGGCAGTTGACCGAGATGATGTCCATGCGGGCCAGCATCTGGTCGAGGCTCTCCCAATAGGTCGCTTCCAGCTCGTCCTCGACCGCCGGCAGCACGCGGTGGCGGTTGTGATAGTGGATCGACAGGCCGAAGGCCTTGGCGCGCCTGGCAACCGCGGTGCCGATGCGGCCCATGCCGACGATGCCGAGCCGTTTGCCCCAGATGCGGCGGCCGAGCATCCAGGTCGGCGACCAGCCGGCCCATTTCTTGTCGCCGGTGAGCACGTTGGCGCCTTCCGCCAGCCTGCGCGGCACGGCCAGCATCAGCGCCATGGTCATGTCGGCCGTGTCCTCGGTCAGCACGTTCGGCGTGTTGGTGACGGTGATGCCCTTCTTCGCCGCCGCCGCGACGTCGATCTTGTCGACGCCATTGCCGAAATTGGCGATCAGCTTGAGATTGTCGCCGGCCTGGGCGATCAGCGCCGCATCGATATGATCGGTGATCGTCGGCACCAGCACATCGGCTTCCTTGACCGCGGCGACCAGCTCCGGCTGCGTCATCGGCCGGTCCTCGACGTTCAGCCGCGCGTCGAACAGCTCGCGCATGCGGGTTTCGACCGGGTCGGGCAGCTTGCGCGTGATGACGACGAGGGGCCGTTTTTTGCCTGCCATTTTATCCCCGAAGCTTCCTCGAAACCGATCTCGTTGAGACCTCTTTAACCAAGACAGGCGAAACTTGTAGCCAATCGCGGTATCCGCCCACTCCTGTAACAAGCGGTGCTGCCGAAGACAAAGAAAAAGGGGCGCCGGGGCCGACGGGCAGGCGCCGAAAGGAAACAAAGTGTCTGGTTTCGCGACGCTCCGCCTGGCTTTCAGCGCAGCAGTCCTCGGCGCTCTTCTTTACTCTCCGCAGCAAGTGTCGGCACAGGGCGCCGCCGCTCCCGGGCAGACGATCACGCTCGGACCGAGCGGCCTGCCGCTGCCGCGCTTCGTCAGCCTGAAATCGGGTCGCGTCAATTCGCGCGTCGGCCCCGGCGCCAACTATTCGGTCGACTGGATGTACATGAAGGCCGGCCTGCCGATGGAAATCATCCAGGAGTTCGACACCTGGCGGCGCGTGCGCGACGCCGACGGCTCGGAGGGCTGGATCAACCAGTCGCTGCTGTCGGGACGCCGCACGGCGATCGTCGCGCCCTGGCAGCGCGGCAAGGGCGGCCGAATCAACCTGCTCGACGACAAGGACAAGGACGCCGGCGTGGTGGCCATCGTCGAACCCGGCGTCATGGGCGCGATCAAGGCCTGCGACGGGCAATGGTGCGAGATGACCTTCGAGGGCCATACCGGCTGGCTGCCGCAGTCGGTCGTCTGGGGCGCCTATCCAGGCGAACGGGTCAAGAACTGATCCGGCCTGACACTAATCCGGCGTGACAGGCGCCGGAAGTTCGCGGCGTCCGATACGGCCGAGATGGGTATCCTGAAAACCGCTGGGCAGCTTCAGGCCGTAGCCGAGCGCGCGGTCGATGGCGATGTGGGCGATCCAGATCAGCGCGACCGCAGTGGTCATTGAGCTGCCGAGGACGTGGCCGGCCAGCGCCAGGACGAGCGGGACAATCAGCATGTGCAGGGCGTTATAGGCGACGGCGCCGATACGCGGTCCCGCCAGGTATCCCAGCATCGACAGATCCGGCGCCAGGATGAGCAGCGCGAACAGCCACCAGGAAGCGCCAGTCATCGCATAGAGGACGACGGAAGCCGCCGCGGCGACCCACCATTCCAGCTTTACCGCGAGATCGAGAGGCCGCATCGCAAACGGATCAGTCGCGGCGCTTCGGGCGCAGCCTGACCACGATATCGACATTGGCGATTTCCATGCCCTGCGGAGGGTCCGGCAGGTTGGAGACAGTCACCGGGCCGCTGGCGATATCGAAGATCCTGTTCTCGCCTTCGATGTAGAAATGATGGTGGTCGGAGGTGTTGGTGTCGAAATAGGTCTTCGACCCCTCGACGGCGAGGATGCGCAGCAGACCCGCCTGGGTGAACTGGTGAAGGGCGTTGTAGACGGTGGCCAGCGACACCGGCACGCCGGCGGCGATCGCCTCCTCGTGCAACTCCTCGGCCGAAAGATGGCGGTCGCCCTTGGCAAAAAGCAGATCGGCCAGCGCAACGCGCTGACGTGTCGGCCTCAGGCCGGCCTCGCGAACCCGCTTGTCCACAGCGACATTGTCCTTCCGGCTGCCCTGATCCATCTATCCCGTCGAAGCTCGCGCTTTCGGCCCAAAAACACGTCCAGAGTGGCGAAAAAACGTCATCGGCCGAAACTGGACACGTTCCGACATATATTCTGTCGGCCGAATGCGATCAATAGAGCAAGACGCTTGTGCGCAGGCGCGCATTGACCCGGGCAGACGGGCGGGTTAAGCGCAAACGCCGGTTTCCGGCCTTGGAAAGATTGTGTTAGGAAGCCAACGACAAGGGCGCCCCACCGCCCGGGACGATCACGGGGACGAAATTCATGGCGGGGTCGAAGTCCAGCTACGAGTATGAGGAAATGCTTGCCTGCGCCCGCGGCGAGCTGTTCGGACCGGGCAACGGGCAGTTGGCCTAC
>NZ_RZOF01000335.1:0-6922 GCF_003998955.1 Mesorhizobium sp. M4B.F.Ca.ET.017.02.2.1
GCGGCGCACCGCGCGCGTGCGCGTGAAGAGGTCGAACAGTTTTTCGCCGTCGCCCCAGCGGATCGCCCGCTGCAGGAAGGCGAGATCCTCCGAGAACCGCGCCAGCATTTCCAGGATGGCATCCTTGTTGTGCAGGCACACATCCCGCCACATGGTCGGATCGGAAGCCGCAAGACGGGTGAAATCGCGGAAGCCGGAAGCCGAATACTTGATGACTTCCGTCTTGGTCACCGATTCCAGATCGTCCGCGGTGCCGACGATGTTGTAGGCGATGATGTGCGGCAGGTGCGAGACGATGGCCAAGGTCATGTCGTGATGCTGCGGATCCATCGTGTCGATGTTGGAGCCACAGCGCCGCCAGAATTCCGACAGCGTCTCCAAGGCCGCGGGATCGGTGCCTGGCACCGGCGTGAAGATGCACCAGCGATTGTCGAAGAGATCGGCGAAGCCGGCATCCGGCCCCGACTTCTCCGTGCCGGCCAGCGGATGGCCGGGAATGAAGTGCACGCCTTCCGGCACATGCGGCTGCATCTGCGCGATGACGGACGCCTTGGTCGAGCCGACATCGGTGAGAATGGCGCCCTTCTTCAGCGCCGGCGCGATTTCTTCGGCGACCGCGCCGGAGGAGCCGACCGGCACCGAAACGATGACGAGGTCCGCATCGCGAACCGCTTCCTTCGCGTCAGTGCTGTAGGAATCGCCAAGGCCGAGTTGCTCCGCCCGTGCCAGTGTGGCGGGGCTGCGCGTCGAGATCGCGACATGCCGGGCCAAGCCCTCGCGGCGGATGACGCGGGCCAGCGACGAGCCGATCAGGCCGATGCCGACCAGCGCGATCTTTTCGAACATCGCAGATGTCATGGCGCTCAACTTTTCAGGAAGGTCGTGAGGGCGGCAATCACGCCGCGATTGGATTCTTCGATGCCGACGCTCATGCGCAGCGCGTTGGGAAAACCGTAGCCGGAAACCCGCCGCAGTATGTAGCCGCGCGCCGTGAGATAGTCGTCCGCCGCTGCCGCCGAATGCTTGCCATCCTCGGGGAAGTGGATCAGCACGAAATTGCCGACGCTCGGCGTCACGCGCAGGCCGAGCTTGGTCAGTTCGTCGCTCAGCCAGGCGAGCCACGTTTCGTTGTGCGCCACGCTGCGCTCGACATGGGCGCGGTCGCGAATCGCCGCTATGCCGGCCTCGATCGCCGTCGCGTTGACGTTGAAGGGGCCGCGCACGCGGTTGATCGCGTCGACGATATGCATGGGGCCATACATCCAGCCGATGCGCGCGCCGCCAAGGCCGAGCTTGGAGAAGGTGCGGGTCATCACCACGTTCTCCGCGCTTCCGGCCAGTTCGATGCCGGCCTCGTAGTCGTTGCGGCGCACATATTCGGCGTAGGCCCCATCCAGCACCAAGAGCACGTTCTTCGGCAGGCCGGCATGCAGCCGGCGCACTTCCTGGAACGGCACGTAGGTACCGGTCGGATTGTTGGGATTGGCGAGGAAGACGATGCGGGTCCGCGCCGTCACCGCGGCCAGGATCGCGTCGATGTCGGCCCGCTCGTCGGTTTCCTTGACCGCGACCGGAATCGCGCCGGCCGCCTGGATGTAGATCTTGTAGACCATGAAGGCGTGTTCGGTGAAAACAGCCTCGTCGCCGGGCGCCAGATAGGTCTGCGCGAGCAGGCCGAGAATCTCGTCGGAGCCGTTGGAGCAGATGATGTTCGCGGGGTTGAGGCCGTGCACCTCGGCGATCGCCTCGCGCAGCCGCCTTGCCGTGCCGTCCGGATAGACATCGAGCTTTCCGGCAATCTCCCGCGCGGCCTCGATCGCCTTCGGCGAGGGCCCGAGCGGGTTCTCGTTCGACGACAATTTGTGGACCTTGGCGACACCGGCCGGCGCCGTGCTCTTGCCGGGCACATAGGCTTCGATGTCCATGATGCCCGCGCGCGGCGTCGGACGTGCCTTGTCTGGTGTCTGTTTCATGTCGCAAAAGTCCGTCGAGAGAGCCTCCGTCCGGAGGCCGCAGCGGAAATACTAGTCGTGGCCCTGAATGTCGAGAGGCGGCAAGGGCGCGAAAAGCCTGGCCGTTGACGCCGAGCCGCGCTGGCCCTAGAAGGGCAGCGACAGTTCCGTGGTGATTTGGCCGGTCGGCTTGCAGCCACGTTAAACAATTCGCTAAAGGGCCGTTTGCATCCTGTAACCGGCTTTGCGAATGCATTGCCGGTTTTTTGTTGTCCGCCGCCGGCCGGATATTCGCCTGGTCCGGAAATCGGAATCGGTTTTCGGAAACCACGGTGCGTGATGTAAGAGGATGCGATGGCCGTTCTGCGCGCCGCAAAGACCAGTAACGAGGTCGACCAGCCGTCGAGCCCGGTGTTGCGCTTTGGCCCCGACAAGCCGCTCAAGCTCGATGCCGGTGCGCTGCTGACGCCGTTCCAGATCGCCTACCAGACCTATGGCACCCTCAACGACGCCCGCTCCAACGCCATCCTGGTCTGCCACGCGCTGACCGGCGACCAGCATGTCGCCAGCACCAATCCGGTCACCGGCAAGCCTGGCTGGTGGCAGGTGCTGATCGGGCCGGGCAAGATCATCGACACCAACCGCTTCTTCGTCATCTGCTCCAACGTGCTGGGCGGCTGCCTGGGCTCCACCGGCCCGGCCTCGACCAATCCGGCCACCGGCAAGCCTTACGGCCTCGACCTGCCGGTGATCACCATCCGCGACATGGTGCGGGCGCAGCTGATGCTGGTCGACCACTTCGGCATCGAGAAGCTGTTTTGCGTGCTTGGCGGCTCGATGGGCGGCATGCAGGTGCTGGAATGGGCCGCGAGCTATCCGGAGCGCGTCTTCTCGGCGCTGCCGATCGCCACCGGCGCGCGCCATTCCTCGCAGAACATCGCCTTCCACGAGGTCGGCCGGCAGGCCGTCATGGCCGACCCCGACTGGCATGGCGGCAAATACTTCGAGCACGGCAAGCGTCCGGAAAAGGGGCTGGCGGTGGCGCGCATGGCGGCCCACATCACCTATCTGTCGGAAGCGGCGCTGCACCGCAAATTCGGCCGCAACCTGCAGGACCGCGAGGCGCTGACCTTCGGCTTCGACGCCGACTTCCAGATCGAAAGCTACCTGCGCCATCAGGGCATGACCTTCGTCGACCGCTTCGACGCCAACACCTACCTCTATTTGACCCGCGCGATGGACTATTTCGACCTCGTCGCCGATCACGGTGGACGCCTCGCCGATGCCTTCGCCGGCACCAAAACGCGTTTCTGCCTGGTCTCCTTCACCTCGGACTGGCTGTTCCCGACCGAGGAAAGCCGCTCGATCGTGCATGCGCTGAACGCCGCTGGCGCCTCCGTCTCCTTCGTCGAGATCGACACCGATCGCGGCCATGACGCCTTCCTGCTCGACGAGCCGGAACTGTTCGCCGCCATCAGCGGCTTCATCGGCTCGGCCGCGCGGGCGAGAGGGCTGAACGCATGACCCCGGAAAGTTGCAGACTTCCCCGATCAGGATCATGCGCCGAACGGGAGACCAGCCGATGAGCGTCAACCGCGCCCAGCGCGTCGACCTTGAAGTCGTCGCCGATCTCATCCCGCCGCAGTCACGGGTGCTCGATGTCGGCTCCGGCGACGGGCTGCTGCTTGAATTGCTGCAGGAAACCAAGCAGGTCGACGGCCGCGGGCTGGAACTGTCGCAGCGCGGCGTCAACGAATGCGTGGCGCGCGGCCTCTCGGTCATCCAGGGCGATGCCGACAAGGATCTCGAATTCTATCCCGACAAGGGCTTTGATTTCGTCGTCCTGTCGCAGACCCTGCAGGCGACCCGCAATCCCAAGCTGGTGCTCGACGAGTTGCTGAGGATAGGCAACCGCGCCATCGTCTCGTTCCCCAATTTCGGCCACTGGCGGGTGCGCCTGTCGCTGTTCGTGAAGGGGCGGATGCCGGTGACCAAGGACCTGCCCTATTCCTGGTACGACACGCCCAACATACATTTCTGCACCATCCGCGACTTCGTCAATCTGTGCGAGGAGCTTGGCGCGACGGTGGAAAAGGCAACCGCGCTCGACGGCAACGGTCAGAAGATCGGCCTCTCCATGCCCTGGTGGTTCTGGAATTTCTTCGGCCAGCAGGCGGTGTTTCTGCTGAGACGGTAGTGACGATCGCGGCAGCTCTACTTCGCCGACACCATCGCAGTCACGGATGTCGGCGAGACTGCGACCCTCGCAACATGCCATGTCTTGTTGCTTTCGCCATTTGACAGCGAATGCCGACGCCTATAGCCACGAGAGTTCTGGCAACCTGGTCGAATAACATGAGCGGCGATCGTCCGACTTATTCAATCGTCGTGGAAATGGACAATGCCAAGTCGATCGACTGGGCGGAGATCGGCGTTGGGCTGACTGCCCTGGCGCGCGAGATCGCCGCGGTTTCCGCGATCGGCTTTGCAAGACCGAAACTGATCATCTCGCATGGCGGGCAAGACGAGGACGCGGACACGCTCCGGCGCAACTTCCGTGCCGAAGCGCCGCGCTTGGAGGAGGTGGCGGAGATAAGCTTCACAGCTTGTCCCGGCGGCCGCTACTACGACCTCAAGAACAACGGGATCAAGCAAACCGAGGGCGAACTGGTCATCTTCCTGGACTCCGATACCGTTCCGGAAGCTGACTGGCTTGCAACCCTGCTCGGCCCGTTTCAGGATCCCGGGATCGTTTGCGTCAACGGCTACACCTATCTTTTGTGCGACGACTTCTTTTCGAGAACCTTTGCCATGATGTGGTTCTTCCCGATGGCTGAGGGTGACAAGAGGTTCGCCTCGAAACGGGCGCTCAACGCCAACAACATCGCCTTCCGGCGCGAGTGGATTTCCAGCCACCCGTTTCCGGAAAACAATGGCTTCAAGGTCTCCTGCACCTTGCTGATGCACGAGTTGCGCCGCCAAGGCCACCAGCCGAGCAACGTCAACGCCCGCGTCTACCACTATCCCCCGCGGGGCTGGCGGTTCTTCTTCTGGCGGGCACTGGTGACCGGCCGGGATGCCGACAGGAAATTCGTCGCGCAGCGCTCGCCCAGCCGCGGCCAGCGCGTCGCCAAATCGTTCAGCCGCTGGTTCACCTCGTCATGGCGCACGACACGGCGCATCGTGACCCATGCCCGCCAGTCAGGCATGCCGTTCTGGCAGATCCCGTTCGCCCTGATCGTCGGTCAGGTGTTCTATGCCTTGGCGTTCTGGGGCCAATTCACGTTTGCCGCCGGCATCGTTGGCGACAAGGTCGAACTCGTGCCGGATTATGTCGGCCACAGCTGAGGCCAGTGTTGCAGTTGAGGCGCTGCGGCGCGAAATTTGCCGGCTGCAGGGCCTGAGCGCTGGCAAGTCGGGGTGACACAGAGACATCTTTTTTGTAGCGTCCCTCTGAACGCAATCCTGGGCGGGCATGGAAGGCGGCCGTAAATCCATCCGAATATCCCAAAATCCGGGGCCTAGTCGCATGCCGAAAGCTCCCGAGCCGGCCCCGCTCATCACAGTCATCACGCCGACCCACAACCGGCGCAGCCAGGTTGTGCGCGCCGTGGAAAGCGTGCTGGCGCAGACCCTTCCCCGCTTCGAGCACATCGTCGTCGACGATGGCTCCACCGACGCAACGGCGGCAGCACTTGCCGAAATCCGCGATCCCCGGCTGATCTATGTCGGCGCGAAATGGCGTGGCGCCAACGCCGCCCGCAATGCCGGCATCGAGCGCGCCCGCGCACCGATCGTCACCTTCCTTGATTCGGATGACGTCTTTCTGCCGGACCGGCTGGAACGGACGCTGGCGCGTTTCGAAGAGAACCCGTCGCTCGAGGTCCTCATCAGCTCCTTCGTTTCGGTGAAGGGCAACCGGACCACCAAATGCGTCAACCGCGAGGCATTCCTGACCCGCAACATGCTGGAACGGGCCCTGGTCTCCCAGACCATCTTCATCGCCGGTTCCGCGATAACCGCCCGGCACGAATCGCTGCTGGCGATCGGCGGCTACGACAGCGACATCGCGCGCATGCAGGATCGCGAATTGCTGCTGCGCTTCGCCCGCCGCGGCGGCGCGCTGCTCACCGAGGAAATCGACTGGAAGAAATACAATTCGGAGAATTCGATTTCCGGCCGCCGTGACGGCTATGTCGAGGCCTATGCGAACCTCATCGACAAGCACCCTTACATCGCTGACCGCTATCCCGAGATCCCGCCCTATATGATCGCGCGCCAAATCATCGCCGATACGATGAAGGGCAGGGTTTCGCAGGCATTCGCCGGTTATCTGGCCAACCGCTCGTCCAAGTCGCTCGGCTACTCGCTGCCGCAGCTGTTGCGCGGCTATGTCGACGGCCGCCGCCGCCGGCGTGACCTTTATGACGAGTTCCGTCAGAAATACGGCGCGCGGCCCGCCTGATCTTGTCGTGCCCCGAACCTGTCGGCTTGGAGCAATTCCAGGAAAGTGTGTAACGGTTTTCCGTCCTGAATCGCGTAGAACCAAATAGTTAGAGCGGTTCGGCGATTCCTTGAACGCTGAACCGCTCTAGCGATCGAGTTCCGGGAAATAGGGATCGGAATAGAAACGGCGGTCGCGCTCGCCCTGCAGGCAGTCGATGGGCGGCTCGGCATCGATCCGGACCGCCGCCGTGTCGGCGATGCCGCTCACCTCGAGGATCAGCTTGCGCCGGATGGCGGTCGAGAACTCGGAAGCCGCGTAGATCGGCAACACGAAGGAGCCGGGCCCACCGGTGACGCATTGGGCATAGTAGCGGTCGAGATGGCTGAAGGTGGGCGACGGGCCCAACAACACCGGTCCGCCCGTCACCTCCGAGCGCGACGCGGCACTGGCCAGGGGCATCGTCGTCAACGGCCTGCCGATCCTGATCAGCCCGTCGCCCGAGATGTCGATGACGCGCCGCTCG
>NZ_RZOF01000336.1:0-6890 GCF_003998955.1 Mesorhizobium sp. M4B.F.Ca.ET.017.02.2.1
CGCAGAGGGCTCGGAGGTGCTCGAAGAGTATAAGGGGGCGCCTGCCCTCGATGCGGGCCTTGTAGGCGCCGCACAGGCGGTCGAGCACTATGAGATTGCCCGCTACGGGACCCTCATCGCCTGGGCGGAGCAACTCGGCATGAAGGATGCCATCCCGCTGTTGCGCGAAACCCTCAAAGAAGAGACGGCGACCGACGAAGCGCTCAGCGCTTTGGGCGAGAGCGACGCCAACGAGCGCGCCCTGCAAGCGGCCTGATCAGCTCTCAACAAGCGGCTCCGGTGCTTGTCCGGAGCCGCATGGTGCTACGATGACCATTCCGATGCAATCCAACTTCCATGTAGAACAACCAGCCGATGCGATGGTACCAGTCGCATCGGTGACCGAAGCCGTCTCTGAACGTCGACGATGTATAATGATCCTGCAGCAACGAGCGCGCGCCTTTGAACGGCTAAACCTGTTCAATGTTTCACGGGCTCTGTCGTCAGTTGCTGAAGAGATCCGGGGGAGCGACGATGATGAAAGCGTTCGCGAATGGGACGAACGACGGCAGACCCCCGTCTTCGTAAAATGACCAAGCTTTCCGATCTTGAGCGGCGGTTGCCGGCGCGCGACCTGAGCGCCGGCGATCATTTCCACAAATGTCCCCTCTGGGGTCAAGCAGTGGACTGGCGCGACTGCGACAGGTTGTCTGGCATGAGCAGCCGAGACACCGGCGGATGGATCTCGATTCCTAAATGCTAGTCGGCCGTCTTTGGGTTTCCTCACAGGCTGTCGCTCAGTGGCATGTTTTGCTTCGCGCAAATCCTTTAACCCGTCCTCTAAGCGCGCGCGGCTGCTTCCATTTCGATAATTTCACGCGCTGCCCTACTCGTTCGCTCCATTCCTTGGTCTAGTTCTGAATGGGTCTTGGCCGTCAATCGCCATCTCAGTCGGCCCCGGCCGCGTCATATTGAATGAAGCCCGCACCGGGAGGGGACCGGAGCGGGCTTCATTCGGCTAGGTTTCCGGGCGGCGCCACGGAGTTGTGATCTGGAATGCACCGCCAACCATGAAAACTGCGAGGTGGCCGCATTGTTCCAGCGGCATGAAAAAGCCCGCGCTACGGAGGACCGATAACGCGGGCCGCGGCTGATGTTTTTGCCCCACCAGCCTACGCCGAACTCCAAGCAGCCTCATCCGACGCAAGGACCTAACTAATTCAAAGCCGCTAATGTTCCGGCCGCGCCCCGGAATCTTCGGAACAAGACCTCAGCCCCACTTGGGATGCGGTGCAGCGGCCGGGAACCAGCCCTTGTGAAGGCACGTTGCTGAGAGATGATTTTACTGAGGTTCGCATCCAATGGCAAAACACCTGTCTCGCGCCCCGGAGCAACGCGGCACCGGAAATATCCTGATGTGGGGTGCCATGATAGCCGCGATG
Source organism: Mesorhizobium sp. M4B.F.Ca.ET.017.02.2.1 (assembly GCF_003998955.1). Taxonomy (NCBI): domain Bacteria; kingdom Pseudomonadati; phylum Pseudomonadota; class Alphaproteobacteria; order Hyphomicrobiales; family Phyllobacteriaceae; genus Mesorhizobium; species Mesorhizobium sp. M4B.F.Ca.ET.017.02.2.1. Next base: position 1,422 of record NZ_RZOF01000336.1, read on the forward strand.
CTTTTTGTCGCCCTCTTGATTATTCTCACTTTCGGGCCGTCCGCGGCGGGATCGTAGTGCACGCGGGGACATCTGCAGCGTGAGCACGTGGCCCTGTTGCCCGCCTGCCTTACTCCATTCACCTGGAGCAAAGCGCCGCAGCAGAAGGCTCATTCCGATGCTGTCGGCCTATTTTAAAGCTACGCGGCAGACGGCGACAACGCTGCACTGAAGACATCGCCCAAGAAACGCTCCCCACGCTGAAAATGCAAAAGGAGATGATCGACATTCCGCGGCTGGGGCGGGACAACCCCGGCGGCCGGTAAAGACATCGAGCACCCCGTCGACAGCGTCTCCCGTGCCTGGCGCCAACAGCTTCACGGAGGACCAGGCCAACGCCCGGATCGAAAGCGCCGGGTATTCGAACGTGGCCGACCTAAAGACAACCAAGGTATCTGGCGCGGTCAGGCCACCGCCAAGAACGGGCAATCCACAAGCGTCGCTCTGGATTATCAGGCAGCGTGTTTGCCGGCACCCAAGGAACGCGATGGAGAGAAAAATGAAAATCCCTACCGGACTGTCCGACGACTATGCCTACGCCTCTGACGCGGTTGGCGAATTGGATGCGTTCGGAGTCTCCTCGGCCGATATCACTCTCGTGGCTAACAACTCTGCCGATTGGTATGATGGCGAACCCTCTGACGTTGCAGACGATGCAGCAGGCGGTGCCGGCATAGGCGCGGCTATCGGGGGAGCCGGGGGTCTTTTGACGGGTCTTGGCATAATGACCATCCCAGGCACGGGACCTGTAGTTGCAGCTGGATGGCTCGTCGCCACAGCAGCCGGCGCGGTAGCGGCGCCGCAGTTGGGGAGCGGCCGGCGGGATGATGGGCGCGCTCACCGAATCCGGGGTGCCAGAGCGGGATGCTCACGTCTACGCCGAAGACATCAGACGCGGCGGAACACTTGTGACTGCCAATGTCCAGGATGAACTCCGTTCCGGAAGCCGAGCGCATCCTCGGGCAGGACGGTTCGGTTGACGTGTCTGAACGCCCTCGGGAGTATGAGGCCAGCGGATGGAGCGAATTCAACCCGGATGCGCCTGCATACGGGCCGGATGAAGTCGAATGCGAAAGCGTGCGCTGCGCGGCCTTAGGCCGCTTGCCAGGAGCTACCTCGGTGACGAAAGGGGCAGTCATAGAGAAGGCGAAGTTGCCCGCTGACCAAGCGCCGGCGGGCGATGCTATGTGCAATCAGAAGGCGCTTGCCCCGAACGGCACGAACGGGGCGACGTCGTGGAGCTAGCCTTTTTCGTTATAGGGCTGCTTGAGCTCGGCCACCATTCTGGCAAGTTCGGAGAATGGCGGAATCTCTGTTTCCGACTGAGCCAAGTTAGCCAACTGAAGCAATCTCAGCGGAAAACACACAGCATCGCGATTTGACGGGGACATATCCTCGTAAAGCCGTGCGTCGTCCAACAGCGAATCCTCGGCATGTTGTAAGGCGCGGTCAATTTCGTCGATCGAAAGAACCCCTTTGTGAACCAGCAGATTGTTGATTGACGCTACGGACATAAGAAGGCCTTCAAGTTGCAAGTTGGCGACGTTCATCAGCTTATCCTCCCTAGATCGCCGAAGGACCTGTAAGGAGAAAACAGGGTTCATGGATGAGATGTTCCGGGGAAAGCGAATTAATCTCGGCTGCCATTACGTGGGTCGGAAGTAAGCAACATCCCAGCCTCCTTTGCCGCAGCTTCGAAGGCTTGGCGTATGACCTGCGGATCAATCGGATCGCCCTCCTGAGCTGACAGGCAAAGGATCATTGCCTTGTGCCATCCGGGCCCCCGCTTCGGCCATTTGACGAGTTGCTCGGCCGCTTCCTGGACGTGGCCAACTTCACAGGCCTGTCCGCCGGGGCGGCTCTCACATAGACCGGAGAATAGAAGCGCCGCCTTGCCAGCCGGTCATCGCGCTTATCGGCCCTGCCGGGGAGCAGCGGGCTCACATCGGGGGCGGAGATTGAACCCCGCGAATTTCTTGCGCCACCGCCTTCAGCGCCCTGGCTACCGGGAAGATTTTCTTTCGCTCAAAATGTAAGGCCTGCAGGTCGACTATGTCGGCGCAGCGCTTGCGTTCCACCCCGGCTCCTACCGCGGCTGGCTGAGTTTGTGTCGCTTCCATGGTGACACTCTTCCTTTTAGAAACCCTCAGGAAACAAACTCGGCAAGCGGGCAAAAGTTGCCGGCGATCGCGATTCTGATCGGTGGGAACTGGTGCCCTAAACCAACGTTGGTTGCGCATCATCATCCAGGGTTTGTGTCATGGAAAAGACGTTCAATCGAATGGCGGAAGCAGTCGCTCACGCAACAGGTAGGCCGTGGGCGTTCGCTCTTTGCTTGGGATCGGTTTTGACCTGGGCGGCAACTGGCCCTGTGTTTCACTACTCCGAGACCTGGCAACTGGTCATCAATACCGGAACCACCATCGTCACTTTTCTGATGGTCTTCTTGATTCAGAACACACAGAACCGCGATGGCGCCGCCATCCAGGCAAAGCTCGATGAGTTGATCCGCTCCGGCCAGGGCAAGAACGACTTTATCGGCATCGAGCATCTGACGGAGGAAGAGGTTGAGGAGTTTCGCGCAGCATGCGCCCGGGCGAAGGAAAGGTCGCGAGATGTGTAGACTGCGCGTTTCGAAGACGGCTGACGCTCACATTCTTCTCCGCGTTATCCGCGGGGCCCTGCACTCGCACTATGGAGGAGCTGGAATTTCATCTCCGGATGCACATTGAGCTAGGCGTGCGCATCAGCTCGGAGTCGCCGGTGGCCACATGCACTGGACAAGCGAACTTCATCCTATGCAACTGGTTCGGACTGAAGTCGGCGAGGTCATCGGACAGAATGGGCAGCCGTCAGTCTTCCCGCAACGTGGGTCGTTTGGAGGAAACGCATGGACCGCAGTGAGGGCAACGATGGCGTCCCGCCCCTTCGTGGCGACCGCGGACTCCCAAGACGATCTCCGACGATCATCCACGCAGACCTGATCAATTTCGGATAAGGCGGTACCGCAAAGACATCGAGGCGACCGAACGCAGAACGCTTTCTGTCACGCTTCCCAGAAGTACCTTGATGAGGCCCGAACGGCCATGCGTTCCGACCACCAGAAGAAGCGTCGGTCGGGTCTCAGCCGTGTAAGGTTGGTTCGCCCAATAGGTGCTGTTCTGGGACCGCCAAGGTCTCCACCCAGGCCAGCAGAATGCGAAACATGTTGTGGCGTGTTTGACGAGTGCGCGCAACCCACGTCCACGAGTGCCAGGGCGATGGAGCCGGCGCAGGTGAGCATGATGTTCACGAAGATGGCTTCCACCGTCACGCGGCGGACCATCAGGGGCCGGTGCAGCCCGCGAATTCGCCATGGCGTCAGTTCGACGATGATGTTCACGAGTTCGGTGGCGCCGGATGCCGATGATCGAGAACCCTCCCCTTCTGAGAGCCATGTAGCCGAACATCCAGGCATTGCAGATCACTATCATCGCGATGGTGGCCAGCAGCTTGGCGATGTTGCCGGTCAAGAGGTCGACGATGTTGTGCAGTGCGGTTTCGATGCCGGCGGCTTGCGCGAATGCGCATCGGTAGGACCACGCGGATGCCGCCTGATCGACGCGTGGGTCGTCTCTCTGCTCGTCGACAGCGGCAGGCTCACCGTCCCCTCCCGTGCCTCGCGATCGTCCGCCAAAGCGCTGACGGCCTCCCCGGGCTAATGCTCGTATTCGGTTGATGGCGCTTCAGAACCCGAACGTGCAACTGTCGATTAGGTGAGCGGACCAAGCCTAGCCTGAAGCGATGGCGACTTGTTGATCGACTTCTTGATCCGTTCGCGCCAGCGCTTTCCTCGTGACAGAGCATCCTCAAGGGCTTCCTGCACATCGTCGGGCCTGTCCAAGGCCAGAACGGTGATGAGAAATTCGGCCTGTAGCCGGTCCTTAAGCGCCTTGAGGCTGTCTGGCCCATCAAGTCGCCGGTCCGCGACTATGAGCTTGTGGATCGCGAAGCGTTCCGGTCGAGGTATCTGAATGAGAACGCCGTCGCGATATGTGACCGCGGCCAGGATTGGCTCCGCAAGCAGATAGTTCAGGTGATGCAGCGATTGGGCATGGACACCCAGGGCAGGCAATGGCCGCAAGGGTTCGTCTTCGGTAAAGGATGGTGTCAGAAATTCGACTAGCGTCTCGTTACGCGTTTGCCTCCAGCGCCAGGCTTTGCCGGGGTCCAGCGCTGGCGCCGGTTCAAATGAGAAATCTCTCAGAACATTATCGAGCGGACTCGATACGGTATCTTCAAGCGCAATGGAAAGGCGCTCGAAGCTCGCAATGTCGATATCGCTCGTCTGAGCTGTCTGGTCGAAGCTGAAGCGAACGCCAAGTTCACCCTCGTAGAGCCGGAATGCCTGCGTCCCAACGACGGTTCCGCCAAGGCGAAATACGCCGGCTGAGGCCAATGCGTGCAGAAGGCTGCCTGTAGCTGCATCGATCCCAAGAAACCCTTCGGCGCGCAACAAACGGACCAGCCGGGCGCGGTTGCGCCTGCGATTTTCACGGCCCTCTCGGAGCGCGCCGATGCGCTGCATTCGGGCGCGTAGTGCTTCGCTGTCTTCCCCAATATAAGTCTTTTTGACGTCTGAGCCGACACGATAGGAATCATACCAGTAGGTTCGGCGCCCGCGCTCTACGCGGGTCGGCGTTCCACGGATTTCCGCGATCGCCTCATCGCGCAAGGACGCAACTAGATCATGATAGGCTGAGTGGGCAATGGGCGAGTGGCGATCGAACATGGGATGCTCAACAAAAATTAGCTTGTTGAACATACGTCGTGTTCAACGAAAGCGCAAATCGTTGAACAGACGGCCCGTTGTTCCGCTCCTTGACGATCGCACGTCCGATGGCCACGCGGTGGTGCTGCCCGCCGAAGAGCTGCGACGGCCGTCTCGAAAAGGGCCGCATCCAGCGATCCGCTAGTGCCCGGCCGGCAACCCTCTAGTGTCGACCTTTCAGGAACCTTCCTCGCGAAGCAGCGAATTCCAATCGGTTCCAATCAAGTCGATCAGACGCAAAGCCCGTGTAAAGCTGCTGGCAGAGCGGCTGACGAGGGAGACTAGCATCAGGAGGAAGAGGCCAAGCGCTCTCGATTGCCGGGCACCGCGAAATAGCTTTTGTTTCGTTGCCAAAAAGGCCGGGTCGGCCCGTTTTTTTGCCAGAGACCCTGGCAAGTCCAACCTTCTCCCGCCGGCTTCGGTCGGCGGGCTCTTGTTTCAGCTTTAGCTAAAATGTGAAGCCCGCGGCCAGACGGCAGCGGGCCACATTACAACGACCGGAAAGGCTAGCGGGGTTGGGAACAATCCGGCCGGCAATTTCCAACGAAAGGGGCGAGTTTTTGTTCCGAGGCATTTTTATAGGTCGGCAAAACCTAGCCCCCCCTTTTTCCAGTTAGGCC
>NZ_RZOF01000337.1:0-6888 GCF_003998955.1 Mesorhizobium sp. M4B.F.Ca.ET.017.02.2.1
CCAACGCCGCGATCAAGGCGGCCGGCTATCGTTTTGCCTTCCCCGACTACCGCTCGGCCCTCGACCATATATGGGCCGACGGCAGCTGGCGCGAGGGCGAGCCGCGCAGCCCGATTAAACGCGCTGATTAAAGCGCGGCGCCGGGCATGCTATGATTCGCGTCGCGGCCGCTCTCGAGGCTCGGGCGGCGCGACAGGAGAGGGATGCGGCTTCATGGTGACCTCGTTGCGATCATTGCCCGTCAGACGGCCGTTCCTGACGGCGACGCTGGCGATCCTGGCGCTGGCCGGGCTGGCGGCGGGCGCGCTGACGGCTGAGCCGCGGGCAAAAGACCTGTTCGGGGCCGAGAAGCTGCCGGCGGTGGCGGCGGCGCAATCCTTCGGCTTCTATTCCAAGGGCTGCTTCGCCGGCGGCGTCGCCATTCCGATGGACGGACCGAGCTGGGAAGTGATGCGCCCCTCGCGCAACCGCCGCTGGGGCCATCCGGCGATGATCGCGCTGATCGAGAAGCTGGCGCGCGACGCGCATGCCGACGGCTGGCCCGGCCTTCTGATCGGCGACATCTCGCAGCCGCGCGGCGGGCCGATGCTGACCGGCCACGCGTCGCACCAGATCGGCCTCGACGCCGACATCTGGCTGACGCCGATGCCCAGCCGGCCGCTGTCGATGGCGCAGCGCGAATCGATGAGCGCAACGCTGATGGTCGACGAGAAGACGCATCTGGTGAAGGACGCGCTGTGGACGACGCGGCACACGCAACTGTTGAAGCGCGCGGCGAGCTATCCCGAGGTCGAGCGTATCCTGGTCAATCCGGGCATCAAGAAGAAGCTGTGCGACACGGTGAAGGGCGACCGTTCCTGGCTGCGCAAGATCCGGCCGTTCTGGGGCCACGACTATCATTTCCACATGCGCATCGGCTGCCAGCCTGGCTCGCACGCCTGCAAGGCGCAAGAAGCGACGCCGGCCGATGACGGCTGCGGCAAGCCGCTGGCCTGGTGGTTCACCGCGGAGCCCTGGCGCCCCAACAAGAACCCGGACGCGCCGAAGGCGCGCGACATCATGACGATGGCGAACCTGCCGAAGGAATGCCGGGCGGTGCTGGACGCGCCAAACCCGGCTTCGGCGGAAGCCGTCACCTATCATGGCGACGGCCTACCGATCGCGGGCGACAGCGTGCCGATCGCGGCCGCCGAACCGCCACCGCCCGTGGCGGAACCGACGGTGCCGGTTGGTGCCGCGGCGCTGCCGGCCTCGGCAAGCGCTTTTGCGCCGACCCCGAAAATCGGCATTCCACTGCCTCGGCCAAGGCCGGAAAACTGACGCCAGGCATTCCGGGCTAATTGTCGAAGCAGGCGCCGCCCCTCATCGCCCTGCCGGGCACTTCTCCCCGTATAGTGACGGGGAGAAGGGGGGCATGCCGCAGCGCTGGCACTCCTTCTTGAGACGCCTGTAGTCGGCGAGATCGCGAATGACAGCGTCCCTGTCCCCGTCACTATACGGGGAGAGGGTGCCGGCAGGCAGGCGAGGGGCGGCGCAGACGCTGAAAAGGACGAACTTCAAGCTGACGCGAGGCGGCTTTCCCTTTGCAAGCCCATGCGCTAGTTCAACGAAGAGACAAACGGCAGACTGCCGGAACGGGGACGAGCAATAGCATGGCAGGTGAAGACGAGACAACGCTGCGGTTTCCGGTCCTGATCGGCGACATCGGCGGCACCAATGCGCGCTTCTCGATCGTGCTCGACGCCAATTCGGAGCCGACCGAGCCGCAGATCGTCCAGACCGCAAATTTCAACACCATCGACGAGGCGATCCAGGCGGCGGTGCTCGACCGTTCCTCGGTGCGGCCGAATTCGGCCGTGCTGGCGATCGCCGGGCCGGTCGACGGCGACGAGATCCCGCTCACCAATTGCCCCTGGGTAGTGAAGCCGAGGCAGATGTTCGCCAATCTGGGGCTCAGCGAGGTCGTCGTGCTCAACGACTTCGAGGCGCAGGCGCTGGCCGTCGTCGCGCTCGGCGAGGAGCATATGGAGAAGATCGGCGGCGGCACGCCGGAACCGAACGCCAGCCGCGTCGTGCTCGGCCCCGGCACCGGGCTCGGCGTTGCCGGGCTGATCCATGCGCTCAACCACTGGATACCGGTGCCCGGCGAAGGCGGACACATGGATATCGGCCCGCGCTCGCCACGCGATTTCCAGGTTTTCCCGCATATAGAGCGGCTCGAAGGCCGCGTTTCCGGCGAGCAGATCCTGTGCGGGCGCGGCCTGGTCAATGTCTACCGGGCGGTGGCCAAGGCCGACGGCAAGCCGGCGCCGTTCAGCGCGCCGGCCGAGATCACCGGCGCGGCGCTGGCGAAGTCCGACCCGGTGGCGGAGGAGGCGCTGTCGCTGTTCGTCACCTGCCTCGGCCGCACCGCCGGCGACCTGGCGCTGGTGTTCATGAGCCGGGGCGGCGTCTTCCTCACCGGCGGCATCGCGCAGAAGATCGTGCCGGCGCTGAAAGCGGGCAATTTCCGCGCCGCTTTCGAGGACAAGGCGCCGCACAGCGCCTTGCTGCGCGCGATGCCGGTCTATGTCATCACGCATCCGCTGGCGGCGCTTCTCGGCCTCGCCGCCTATGCCAGGAATCCCTCGCTGTTCGGCGTGCAGACGGCGGGGCGGCACTGGCGGGTGTAGCGCTTCGCGCCCTGGTTGTCGGATCGCGAATCGCGCCGCGACGAAGTTTCGCCATAGGCAAGCCGCGACGGGAACGCTAAGAGGGGTGCCGAATTTCCAGACGGAACCACGGAACGACCCTCGATTTGAACCAGCTTCAACACCAAGCGATAGCCCGGCCCGGCGAGACCTGGGCGGTGCTGCGCCGCATCATCGCCGAAAACGGCCGCGAATACCGCTCAGCCTACATCTTCGCCACCCTGTGCCTGCTGACCGTGTCCGCAACGACGGCCTTCACCGCCTGGGTGATGAGCCCGGTCGTCAACCAGATCTTCTATGAGCGACGCGGCGATCTGATCGTGCTGATCTGCGCCGGGATCATGGGCTCCTTCACGCTGCGCGGGCTGGCCACCTATGGCCAGGCGGTGACGCTGGCGCGGATCGGCAACAATCTGGTGGCGCGCTATCAGCGCCGCATCTTCGACCACCTGATGAAGCTCGGCGTCGGCTTCTTCAACGACACCCGTTCGGGCCAGCTCGCCGCGCAGGTCAACGAGAACATCAACGGCATCCGCGACCTGTTGTCGATGACGCTGACCTCGATCGCGCGCGACGGCGTGACGCTGCTCGGCCTCATCTGCGTCATGATCTACCAGGATCCGCTGCTGTCGCTGTCGTCGCTGCTGATCGGACCGCCGCTGATCTACACCGTCGTCTATCTGATGCGCCGCGTACGCCGCATCGCGCGCGAATCCGTGCAGATCAACTCGCGGCTGATCGGCGCCATGCAGGAGGCGACGCAAGGCATCGCCATCGTCAAGGCGTTCACCATGGAGGGCGAACTGGCGCGCCGCATCGGCAAGCTCGCCGAGAGTGCCGAGCAGCGGGGCAACAAGATCGCTCGCGTCTCGGAGCGGCTGACGCCGATTTCCGACATGCTGGCCGGCCTCGCCGTCACCGGCGTCATTGCCTATTCCGGCTACCGGGCGCTGGTCCTCGGCCAGCCGCCGGGCGCGGTGTTCTCCTTCATCACGGCGCTGATCCTGGCCTATGATCCGGCGCGGCGTCTGGCGCGCATGCAGGTTGGCATGGAGCGGTCGCTGGTCAACGCGCGCATGATCTACGAGCTTCTCGACCAGCAGCCGCAGCAGGGCGATGCGACCGGCGCGGTCGAAGCGAGGATCACCACCGGCGAGGTGCGTTTCAATAATGTCTCGTTCCGCTATGCCGCCGACGCGCCGGTGCTCAAGGAATTGAGCTTTACCGCCGCCGCCGGCAAGGTGACGGCCATCGTCGGCGCATCCGGCGCCGGCAAGTCGACGCTAGTGGCGCTGCTGCAGCGCTTCTACGATGTCGAGGCCGGCAGCATCGAGGTTGACGGCCAGGACATTTCCAGGCTGACGAAGCATTCGCTTCGCAGCTCGATCGCCTATGTCTCGCAGGGGCCCTATTTGTTCGAGGGCACGATCCGCGACAACATCCGCTATGGCCGGCTTTCGGCCACGGATGCGGAGATCGAATGGGCGGCAAAGCAGGCGGCGGCGGACGAGTTCATCCGCCAGCAGCCGCAAGGCTACGACACGCCGGTCGGCGAAAACGGCGTGACGCTGTCCGGCGGACAGCGCCAGCGCGTCTCGATCGCCCGCGCCATCGTGCGCCAGGCGCCGATCCTTTTGCTCGACGAGGCGACCTCGGCGCTCGACAATGAGGCTGAGGCGCGCGTCCAGGAGGCGCTGACCCATGTCATGGAAGGGCGCACGACCATCGTCATCGCGCACCGGCTGTCGACCGTGGTGAATGCCGACCACATCATCGTGCTGGAAGAGGGCCGGCTGGTCGAGGAAGGCACCCATGCCTTGCTGATGGCCGATCCGCACAGCGTCTATGCCCGTTTCCACCGGGTGCAGGGCAAGAAGGGTCTGGGGCTTGTCGACGACGCCAAGCCCATCCAAACTCCGCCGCCGCGCAGCCGCGCGAAGAGGGCGGTCGGGAGAGAGGCATGAGCGAAACGGGCGATATGGGCCTGGTGGTGGTTGGCGCGGCCGGCCGCATGGGCCAGACGCTGATCCGCGCCATCCACACGATGCCGGGGGCGCGCGTCGCTGGCGCCGTCGAGCGGCCGGGATCGCCCTATCTCGGCAAGGATGCCGGCGAACTCGCCGGCATCGGCATCATCAACGTGCCGATATCGGACGATCCGCTGCCTGCCTTCGCCAAGGCCGACGGCGTGCTCGATTTCACCGCGCCGGCGGCGACCGTCGAATTCGCCGGCTACGCGGCGCAGGCGCGCATCGTCCATGTCATCGGCACCACCGGCTGCTCGGCGGACGACAACGCCGCGATAGCGGCAGCTGCCCGCCACGCGACGATCGTCAAATCAGGCAATATGAGCCTCGGCGTCAATCTGCTGGCGGTGCTGGTGGAGCAGGCCGCGCGCGCGCTCGACGGCGACGATTTCGACATCGAGATCCTGGAAATGCACCACCGCCACAAGGTCGACGCGCCTTCGGGAACGGCGCTTCTGCTCGGCGAAGCAGCGGCGGCCGGGCGCGAGATCCCGCTTGCCGGCAACGACGTGCGCGTGCGCGACGGCCATACCGGCGTGCGCAAGCCGGGCACGATCGGCTTCGCCACGCTGCGCGGCGGCTCGGTGGTCGGCGACCACTCGGTGGTGCTGGCCGGCACCGGCGAGCGCATCACGCTGTCCCACCATGCCGAGGACCGGGCGATCTTCGCGCGCGGAGCCGTAAAAGCCGCGCTTTGGGCTCGCGCGAAGAAGCCCGGACTTTATTCGATGCGGGACGTGCTCGGCCTGAGCTGAGGCGGCCTCTTCCAATATTTTTGTTCTACGCAATTCCGGACGGAAAACCGCGACACACTTTTCCTGGAATTGCTCAAACTCGAAGGAGCAAACATGTCGAGAACCCTCGTGCTCGTGCGCCACGGCCAGAGCGACTGGAACCTGAAGAACCTGTTCACCGGCTGGCGCGACGTCGACCTGACCGAGCAGGGCCATGCCGAGGCCAAGGCCGCCGGCCAGAAGCTCAAGGCACGCGGGCTGAAGTTCGACATCGCCTTCACCTCAGCGCTGATCCGGGCGCAGAAGACCTGCCAGCACATCCTCGACGCGGTCGGCCAGAGCGATCTCAAGACCATCCGTGATCAGGCGCTGAACGAGCGCGACTATGGCGATCTCTCCGGCCTCAACAAGGACGACGCGCGCAAGAAATGGGGCGAGGAGCAGGTGCATATCTGGCGCCGCTCCTACGACGTCTCGCCGCCCGGCGGCGAAAGCCTGAAGGACACCGGCGCGCGCGTCTGGCCCTATTACTTGCACGACCTGCAGCCGCACGTGCTGCGTGGCGAGACCGTGCTGGTGGCCGCGCACGGCAATTCGCTGCGCGCGCTGATCATGGCGCTGGACGGCAAGAGCGGCGAGGAGATCGTCAAGCTCGAGCTCGGCACCGGCGTGCCAGTGATCTACACGCTCAACGCCGATTCGACCGTGGCGTCGAAGGAAGTGCTGGAAGGCTGAGCTTTCGCCGGCGGCGGGAGCCAGGGGCGGTGGCTCTCCGGGCCAATCACCTCCGGTCTGATTTCCGTCCGCCCCTTTTTGCCCGACGCCTGTGCCGCCCCTCACCTACCTGCCGGCATCCTCTCCCCGTATAGTGACGGGGAGAGGGGCGCTGTCGTCGCCGATTTCGCCAATCACCAGGTTGCAAACAAGGCGCCGACGATGCGGCCGCCCCTTCTCCCCGTCACTATACGGGGAGAAGTGCCCGGCAGGGCGATGAGGGGCAGTGCCGACATCGGCAAAAAAGCGCGTTGACACACACCGCTTGCCCGCTTACATGAGCCCGCACCAGCCCAGATGGCGGAATTGGTAGACGCGCACGGTTCAGGTCCGTGTTCCGCAAGGAGTGGAGGTTCGAGTCCTCTTCTGGGCACCATCTATCCCGACTGCCAACGGGATTAGCGCCTTCCGCAGTGTTGTCGTTTTTCGCCGGCTTTCGCATCGGATGCCACTTGAGCGCGAATTGCGACGTTCGAGATTAGCCGCTGGCCTCTGACCTTCGTGACGAAGAGGCGAGGGCAGTGTCCCAACAAACCGCTTCAAACTCATCGGCCCCGGCGCTACGGTCCGCCCCATGGCCCCCTCCGTCAGCCCGACCATCGCCGCCCGCCGTGACCAGATGTTTCCTGTCCTGGCGGAAGTGGACATCGACTGTCTCTTATA
>NZ_RZOF01000338.1:0-6826 GCF_003998955.1 Mesorhizobium sp. M4B.F.Ca.ET.017.02.2.1
CCCACACCCCCGACCGCTGGGCCACGCTGTGGCCCGTCCCCTCTCCGGTGCGGGCCATTGTCGTTACATTCCGCTCGCCGATTCCTGAAGACGGCGTATAATCCCCCCAAGTCGCCCGCACCAAACAGGAGCTATGCGCGGGTGGGATGCTTAGGCCTTATGTGCGGGGGGGTAGGCTATGTCACGCGACAAGGTATCGTCACTCGACAGCGATATCCTGCGAAACGCCCTTCGCCGAGCGATTGATGAAGAGCAAATTCCCGAAAGCCGATGGCGCGACTTCGCCGCGCAAATGGTCCGCGATTTCACCGGCTTCGAGACCGTTGATCTTGACTTTGTGGAATGGATCCTGAACGGGTCGATGGCAACCAAATACCTCGATCATCGGTTGGAATGCCCCTACTGCCTCACCATCCGGCTGAGAATTCCCGATGACGCTCGTCCCGAGACGCCGATTTCTTGCGACGATTGTGGAGAGTATCTTGGCACCTGGGATGAGCTACAAACCGACTTTGAGAAGCAAGGCGGTCATAACGGTGTTTTTCGTCTCGAAAAGGGCCGCATCCAGCGGATCCGCTAGTGCCGGGCCGGCAACCGTCTAGTGTCGACCTTTCAGGAACCTAGCCTCGCGAAGCAGCGAATTCCAATCGGTTCCAACCAGCTCGATCAGCTGCTTGGCCTCTTCCTCCTTGATGCCAGTTTCTCTCGTCAGTCGCTCTGCCAGCAGCTTTAGATGGGCTTGGCGATCACCCCCATTGTCGATTGCTGGGCACATGGGTTGTTACCTCCAATGAAGAAGAACCGCTGAAGGTAGCTTTTGTTTCGAGCGCCCGGCTCGCTTAATCTACGCGGGGGGCACCGCGCACTCTGCCTCCGAAAGGATGATGGCTAGCTCCCTACTGGGAAGCCCATGACCAGTCGTGTAGCCCGATCCATGCTGTTGCCACGATCAACGTGGCGAGGATGGCGTACTCTACTAAGGTTTGACGTGAAGGCATCTCTGCTTAGTACGCTCCAGGCATGAGTTTTCGCTTAATTCAGTGGCCCGTCCCAATGAAAAGCCCGCCACGATGGAGGGGCCACGGGCGGGCTTTCAATGAGGGCGGCTACATTCCTGAGAAATCGACCGCTAGGGGAACAGTATTCCATGGGGTGGGATGGTTCCAGACAATTTTAAAGATTGGTGTCCTCGCCCACATACGTGCCCCCGGCACCAGCACATTGACGAAAACCACGGCGCGGCCGAAACCAATGATGGCCGACTTCGTTCTATGTGATCCCAGGCACCGGCGGAGGATCATTTGGGCAAGCAATTGAACAGCAGCGACCCGGACCCGGACCAGTTTCCGTATGAGGTCGATTTTTTTGCAGCGAAGCACGGCATTCCAAGACGCGTGGCCGAAGTCATCCTGCACTCCAATGGCCCATCTCGCCATCAATGCGACGCAGCCGCGGCGGCCTATTTGCAGGTCATGCAATGGCGTCAACGGCCACGGCCAGTTACGAGTTGATCCGTCAGTTCTCTGACAATCCTGAAACCATACATTAGCAATCACTTGCGAACCTATTTGCCGTGTCGGAGTTGTATCGGCATGGCGAAGGGCAGCATCAAAGTCGGCGACGAGGTCGCAATCACCGCTACTGTGCGCAAGCGCGTCCCAGAGGACCGGATCGCCGTATTGATCCCTTCCTACCACCAGCCGCATTCGATCGTAGACCGGTCGCCAAACGTGAGCAGCGGGCAGAAGATTGAGCTGGTGGGCGACGTCACGCATGTCGACGACGACAGAGTGACGGTGAACCTTGGCGTTCCAGTCACGGTCAAGCTCAACACGGTGCGGCTTGTCACCAGCTACGTGGCGCCGAAACGGAAGACGACATGAGCCATTGAAGAAGGTAGGAGATTACTCCCGCTATCGCCGGGCGCCGACCCTTAAGGGCGCCTTTTCAAAATGCCAAATATTGCGGGCGGGACGTTCGCGAAAGCATACGCTAATATTATAGGACGAATCGTCAACTTAGGAGGCGCATCATGGATTCGCCAAGCAAGCTGGAGAACTTGCGCTTTGTTGCATCCCTGCTGGGCGTAATCCGCCATCGGATGCGTGAGGATGGTGAAGATCTGCTGACGTACCTAATAGACATTGCGTATCTGGAGGCTAGCGATCGGCTGAAACAAAAAAGCCCGCCGGCCGAAGCCAGCGGGCCGGTCCCACGCACCTGATGTCTCAGGTCGGTGGAAGCGGCCCGGACAGGCTGAATGCGACCACGGTCGACAGCTTAGCTTTCTTCGCTAGTGAAGGCTTCACATATGGTTTCTTTGTCATGCAGTTCCCCGTGTTTGAATCGATGCTGTCATCGCCATGCGGCCTTCCGTTGTCAATACGAAAAAAGGCCCGCCATCCAATCGCCCCCGCGCTCGCCCGAACTTTGAGAAGCAAGGCGGGAGCGGCGGTGTTTTCCGTCAAAGATACAGGAAGAATCCAGCGACCCGTTAAAATGGAGAACCCGCGCCCTCTCGGCAAAGGACGCGGGCCGGTGTTTCCACCCAGTCTGCGAAAGCTTTGAGGGGAACAATCGCAGACACCTTTTCAACAGCGCTTCGTCGGATTTGTTCCAAGAGCGGCGCGCCAGGGCATCCCTTTCGCTTTCTAGGGTTTCGCATTATGTTCCGCGCCATGTCGCGAACCACCGTCCTTCAGCTAATCGCAGCGGTGATCACCATTGCCGTCCTGACCGTCATCCACCAAGGTGCCGACTGGTTTCTAAGCCGTTTGTCGCTCGACTTTAGCCTTGGAATGATGTTCGGAATGTTCCTGGTGCTGCTGGTCTGGATCTACGAAGACCGCAAGCAACGCCGTTCAAGGGCGACCGACGGCGTCCGGTCCGCTGAGCAGCAGAGCGCGCGCCACACGATCGACCTGTGACTGCTGAAGCCTAGATCCCTGGCCAACCCGCATCAGCGCATCGAGCACGGCGCTCTGCTGCGGGCCGCCTGTGAGGCTGCGAGCCATATCGGTAATTGCCTTGTCGTTCCCGCCGTTCCGCAGCGCGTCGATGATGGTCTCTACAGCTCGAGTACCCGCCGCGCGTGCTGCGCCGCGCGCGCCGCCGGCAATAAAGCCCTCGCGCATGCCGAAACCGCTGCTGCCACCGCCGTCGATGGCATCTCTGGCCGCGATGCGCGCCGCCGTCTCGGAATTGCGCGTGACGATGTTCGACGTGTCGGCAAAGAGCTTTTCGCGGTCGAGCAGATCGATAATCGCCTTTGCCCGGTCGGAGCTAAACAAGGTCGACAGGCGCGCCCGGTTCCAATCCCCTTCCCCCTTGATCAGGCGCTGAAGCACGACGCGGTCGTTCGCGTTGGTGCCTACAATGCGCTCGATCTCCGCGCGGGCGCCCTCACGAAGGCGAAGCGGCACGGCCGACGGACCCACCTGCAAACCTTGCGGCAGCGCGGCTTGCCTGACTTCCTCGGCGAGTTCGTCGGGCCGCGGCGCTTCCCGGCCGCTGGAAAGCACCGTCTGGCCGCGCTGAACGGCGTCCTTCTGGCGAGCTAGCTCGGCGTACTTCGCATCCACTTCCTTGATGCCGGGCACCGCGGCACGAAGTTCATCATCGATCCCCTGGCGTGCGGTCTGAAGGGCGTTCAGGGCGTTGCTCCCCTGCGTGGTTTCCAGCAGGTCATCGACGGCGTGCCGCGCGTTCAGCAGCGTCCCGGCGTCGCTGATCAGCCCAGGCTCGGGCAGCGGCTGACCGCCGGAGCGAGCGCGGGCTATTTCGTCGGGCGTCGGCGTGTAGTTGAGCATGTTCCGAACCCGCAGAACGCCCTTTTGCGCCTCGCCGCGCAGCGTCTGGGCCTCGGCGTCGAGATAGCGGGCGATTGGTGCAGAATCGACCAGTGAGGCCTCGCGCAAGGCTTCCCTATATTCCGGCTGTAGACTTGCCTGGTTGCGGGTCGCGCGGTCGATGATGCGCGACGGCGTAGGAGCCTCGCCAAGCGTCTCGTTGAGGCTGGACCGGATGCGCCAGTTGGCGTCGGCATCGCGCGCACCAATCGCGCCGCGAACGATGGCCTTGCCTTCTCCAGGCGTTGCCGCGATGGCGCCAGCGGTATGACGCAGGTTCGGGCCGAGATCCATCAACATGCCATTGTCGCCGAGCTGCGCCAGTGCGCCGGGCTCTACGGCATCCTGTCGGACAGCGCTCGCCAGAATCTTGGTGGCGCTCTTGTCCAGGCCAAGCGCCTTGGCAATGGCGCTGAGCTGAACCCGGTCGGCGACGGCCTTGACGCCCTTGCCGACAAGCGGAGCGACAAATGGGGCGGCAAAGCCTGTCAGAGCACCGATGCCTGCTCCAATACCTGCTTCTTTAAGGTTGCCGCCTGACCGCACGGCTGCATCCGCACCGTTAATAGCTGCGCCGGAACCTGTGCTGGCCAGCAACCGCAACGGGGTCGACGCGACTCCGATGCCGAACAATTCAGGCGCTGCGGCCATCGCCGGAAGCGTGCCGGCCACGGCGCCCGTCACGTTGCCGGCAGTGCGCGCGATCGGGTGCGCGGCAAGGCTTTCTTGCTGGATGTCGGTCATCTCCTGGTTGACCTCGGAAGAAGGCTCCCCGGTCAGCAGCGAGCCGATACCCGCCGCCGTGGCAGTCAGGCCCCTGTCGACATAGGGGCCGGCAATCGGAATGCCTTCGCCGATCGCATTGAGGAACGTTCCCGACGCGCCCATGGCGCGGGGAGAGGCAATTCCGGGCGCGTCGTGACCGCTCCCCGGTTCGGGGCCACCAGCATCCAGGATCTTTTGAGCAGCGGCCATGCCGGCTTTCGCGCGGGCATCCGCCGCGGAAACATCAGCGTTTGCTGACGGCAGAGACTTGGCAATCTCTTCGACCGCCGCATTCTGCTGCTCGGGCGTCATCGACAGGAACCCCTCGTCTACCTGGACCTTGCGGCCTTGGATGTTGAGCGTAGGCATCAGGGTTCAATGCTCCACTTCAAGCCGTTGCTGGTCGTGCCGCCACCGGTGCCCGCGTTGCCAGCCGGCGCGGAACCGCCACCGCTCTTGATTGCGTCGACCATCTGCCGGATACGCGCCAACTTGTCGTCGAGGGATGCTTTCGCCTCGCCAGGCTTTGGCGTCAGGATGGCCGCCTGGTTCTCGACTTCGGCCGGCGCCGCCGTCGCGCCGGACACGCTGTAGAGGTAGGATGCGATGATGGTGCGCAGCGAGTTCGACGCTCGCTGATACTCGGGCGATTTCAGGTACTCGGCGCCAAAGTCGGATCCGCGCGGGATAGCCGACAGGGCCTGATCCGACGGATTGGACAGGGCCGAGAAGTTCTTTTCGACAATCTGCAGCTCGGGTGCGACCACCGAGTACAGCTTGTTGTCGCGCTGCTGCTGCTCGTTCAGCGGCTTCTGCTTCGCGCCCGTGAGAGGCAGGATGCCGGCGTTCTCGCTCGGCGGCGGATTGGCCGCGCGCGGGCTCGCTGGCGCGCTCGGAGCTTCGGGTGCCGGCACGGCGGACGGTGCCGCCTTGGTCGTTACAGGCATAGCCGGACCACCGGCAGAAGCCTGCCCAAACACGCCCTGCGGCGTGAGGAACAGCAATTCGCCATTCGGGCCGCTGATCGTCTTGCCGGCGGCGAGCTGCTGCGCCTGCTCGACCGTAAGGCCGCCACCATCCATCAGGCCGTTGAGCGCCTGAGCCTCGACGGAATTGCCCGTGAACCGGAACTGGCCAGCGTTCGGACCATTGCCGATGCTGACAGCCCGCGTCTCGCCCGTGCGCTTGTTGTACAGGGTCCGCTCGTCCAGCTTTTCCCAATCGGTTTGCTGGCCGCTGTAAACGGGCTCGTGCGTCTTGGGATCGACCAGGACGCCACCAACCTCGATCGGCTTGCTTTGCTCGGCCGCGAACTTCTCCCGGTCGAAATCGAGGCGCGCTTTGTCACCCGGCTCAATCTGCGGATTGCGCAGCTTCTCGACTTCCAGCCGGTTCTTTTCCAGTTCGAGTTGGTTTGCCGGATTTTGCTCGTCGAGCTTCTGTTTCAGCATCAGGTTAACGACGCCTCGCTGTTGCTCGGACAGGCGTGGATCCTGTGAGGCCTGCAGAAGTTGCTGCACGGTCGGACCACCGGAGGCTGGATTGGCCTGTGCGACCGTCTGCGCCGCCGCAGCCGGCTTCGCGGCCACCGGAGGCGGTTCTGCCGCGCGCGGCGACTGAACAGGCTGTGCGACCGCCGCCGGGCCGTCCGGCGCCGGACGCTTGTTCAGCGCCGCCGACACGCCCCCGCCCGGTTCGAGGCTCGCCACGTTTACCGGCGCGGCATCGGCGAAACGCGATGTGAAGGAATTGGCCATGGAAATGCGGCGCGCGGCCTCGCCACCGGGACGGTTGTAGCCGGCGAATTTCCAGGCGTTGTTCATCAGGCGCTGCGCTTCTTCCGGCGATTTCGCAGCATTCAGCGCATCGATCAGGCCGGGGTCTTCCTGCAGGAAATATTGCGCCTGAAGCTGGGGCGACGGAGCATTTGCATCGCCGCCATTGCTGCCGGCAAAGGTACGCATCGCGGCGAAGCGCGGACCCCGCCAGGACAGGATGCCGCCGGCAGTGCCAGCCTGGCCGCTTTCGCTCGGGTCCGACCAGGAACCGAAAGCGTTCTTCGGGCTGAAGCGGCTTTCGGCGTTGGCGGTCGCGGCGACGGCAGCGAGGCCGTAAGGATTGGTGACCTTGCTTTTCACCGTATCCATGAAGCCGTTGTAGACGTCATTGCCGGAAAGGTCCGGAGCGCTGCCCATCGAGCCGCCACCAAGGGC
>NZ_RZOF01000339.1:0-6823 GCF_003998955.1 Mesorhizobium sp. M4B.F.Ca.ET.017.02.2.1
GGCCGCATCCACCCGATCAGCCAGGTGATCGACGAGATCGCGGCGATCTTCGGCGATCTCGGCTTCGCCATCGCCGAGGGTCCCGATGTCGAGACCGACTATTACAATTTCACCGCGCTGAACTTCCCGGAAGGCCACCCGGCGCGCGAGATGCATGACACCTTCTTCTTCCAGCCGGACGAGAAGGGCGAGCGCAAGCTTTTGCGCACCCACACCTCGCCGGTGCAGATCCGCACCATGGAGCGGCAGAAGCCGCCGATCCGCATCGTCATCCCCGGCAAGACCTACCGGCAGGATTCGGATGCCACGCACTCGCCGATGTTCCATCAGGTCGAGGGGCTGGTGATCGACAGATCAGCCAACGTCGCCAACATGAAGTGGGTGCTGGAGGAGTTCTGCAAGGCCTTCTTCGAGGTGCCGAGCGTCAAGATGCGCTTCCGCCCGTCCTTCTTCCCGTTCACCGAGCCGAGCCTCGAGGTCGACATCCAGTGCGACCGCTCGCGGCCGGGCGAGGTGCGCTTCGGCGAGGGCTCGGACTGGATGGAGATTCTCGGCTGCGGCATGGTGCACCCCAATGTGCTGCGCCATGGCGGGCTTGATCCCGACGAGTACCAGGGCTTTGCCTGGGGCATGGGCATCGACCGCATCGCCATGCTGAAATACGGCATGCCGGACCTGCGCGCCTTCTTCGATGCCGACGTGCGCTGGCTGTCGCATTACGGCTTCAGGCCGCTCGACCTGCCGACGCTGTTTGGAGGCCTCTCGGCATGACGGCGCCGCACACCGGCGGCTGCCGTTGCGGCGCGGTGCGGTTCGAGGCGTCAGTCGAGCCGCACCACATCAGCTACTGCCATTGCGGCGACTGTCGGCGGGCGAGCGGCGCGCCGGTGTCGGCCTTCGTCGGCTTCATGACCGACCAGATCGCGCTCGACGGCAAGGCACTGAAGCGGTTCGAGAACGGCCCGGTGACGCGCACCTTCTGCGGCGTCTGCGGCTCGCCGATCGCCTATACGGATGGGCGGCTCGCCGGCCACATCTATTTCACCCTCGGTTCGATGGACATGCCGGCCTATTTCAAGCCGACGCACCATGCCCATGTGCGCGAGCAACTCCCCTTCCTGCATATGCCCGACGACCTGCCGCGCCATCTCAGGACCAGCGTGACCAGGCCCGATGGGCAAAGACCAGACGGAACACAGTCATGAAATTCACCCTCTCCTGGCTCAAGGACCACCTCGAGACCGACGCCTCGCTCACCGAGATCGTCGAGCGGCTGACTGCAATCGGCCTCGAGGTCGAGCATGTCGACGACAAGGCGGGGCTAAGACCCTTCGTCATCGCCAAGGTTCTGACGGCAGTGCAGCATCCCGACGCCGACCGTCTGCGCGTGCTGACGGTCGACACCGGCGACGGCAAACCGCCGGTACAGGTCGTTTGCGGCGCGCCGAACGCCCGCGCCGGCCTGATCGGCGCCTTCGCCGCGCCCGGCACCTACGTTCCCGGCATCGACGTGACGCTCGCGGTCGGCAAGATCCGCGGCGTCGAGAGCCACGGCATGATGTGCTCGGAGCGCGAGCTGGAAATCGCCGACGAGCACAACGGCATCATCGACCTGCCGCAGGACGCGCCTGTCGGCACCAGCTTTGCCGCCTACGCCCATCTCGACGATCCGGTGATCGAGATCAATCTGACGCCGAACCGGCCGGACGCGACCAGCGTCTACGGCATCGCGCGCGATCTTGCCGCGAGCGGGCTCGGGCGCCTCGTCGGCGGCGGGATCATGCCGCATGCCGGCGATGGCCTCTGCCCGGTCAAGGTAACGATCGAGGCGCCGGAACTCTGCCCCGGCTTCGCGCTCACGCTGATCAGGGGCGTGAAGAACGGCCCGTCGCCGAAATGGCTGCAGCAGCGGCTGCTCGCCATCGGGCTTAGGCCGATCAGCGCCTTGGTCGACATCACCAACTACGTCACCTTCGACCGCGGCCGGCCGCTGCATGTGTTCGACGCCAAGAAAGTGACCGGCAACCTCACCGTGCGCCGGGCAAAGGATGGCGAAAAGGTGCTGGCGCTCGACGGCCGCGAATACACGCTGACGCCGGAAATGTGCGTCATCGCCGACGACGACGGCGTCGAATCGATCGCCGGCATCATGGGCGGCGAGCATTCCGGCTGCGACGAGAACACCACCGACGTGCTGGTGGAATCCGCGCTCTGGGACCCGATCACCACGGCCCGCACCGGCCGCGCGCTCGGCATCATCACCGATGCGCGCTACCGCTTCGAGCGCGGCGTCGACCCTGAATTCATGGTGCCCGGCATCGAGCTGGCGACCAAGCTGGTGCTCGATTTCTGCGGCGGCACGCCGACCGAGATCGAGGTGGCGGGCTATGCCGGCCACAAGCGGAAAACCGTCTCCTTCCCACTGTCGGAAGTGAAGCGGCTGACCGGCATCGAGGTGCCGCAGGCGGAAAGCCTCGACATCCTGACCCGCCTCGGCTTCGAGCCTCAGGGCTCGGGCGATGTCGTCAAGGTGAAGGTGCCGTCGTGGCGGCCGGATGTCGACGGCAAGGCCGACCTGGTCGAGGAGGTGATGCGCATCCACGGCGTCGACAATATCGCGCCGCAGCCGCTGACCTCGCATGACGCGGTCAACGGCAAGATCCTGACGGTGCTGCAGATCCGCACCCGCGCGGCCAAGCGCGCGCTTGCCGTGCGCGGCATGATGGAGGCCGTCACCTGGTCGTTCATTCCGGCCAAGCACGCCGAACTGTTCGGCGGCGGCCAGACGGCGCTGAAGCTCGCCAACCCGATCGCCGCAGACATGTCGGACATGCGGCCCTCGCTGCTGCCCGGCCTGATCTCTGCCGCCCAGCGCAATGCCGACAGGGGCATCGGCGATGTGGCGCTGTTCGAGGTCTCCGGCACCTATGAGGGCGACCTGCCCGACCAGCAGCGGCGCGTCGCCGCCGGCGTGCGGCGCGGCACGGCCAAGCTCGACGGCTCCGGCCGCCACTGGGCCGGCAATGCCGGGCCGGTCGGCGTGTTCGACGCCAAGGCCGATGCGATCGCGGCGCTCGAAGCCTGCGGCGCGCCGGTCGACCGGCTGCAGATCGAGCCCGGCGGCCCCGCCTGGTACCATCCCGGCCGTTCCGGCACGATCAAGCTCGGCCCGAAGACGGTGCTCGGCACGTTCGGCGAATTCCATCCGAAGACGCTTGAGGCGCTCGACGTGTCCGGACCGATCTGCGGCTTCGAGGTTTTTGTCGACGCCGTGCCGGAGCCGAAGGCCAAGCCGACCCGCACCAAGCCGAAACTGGAGCTGTCGCCCTTCCAGGCGGTGAAGCGCGACTTCGCCTTTGTCGTCGACAGGACGGTCGAGGCCGGCACGCTGGTGCGCGCAGCCCTTGCCGCCGACAAGAAACTGGTCACAGGCGTCTCGGTGTTCGACGTCTTCGAGGGCGCCTCGCTGGGCGCGGCCAAGAAGTCGATCGCCATCGAGGTGTCGATCCAGCCGGTCGAGAAGACGCTGACCGACGAGGATTTCGAGGCGCTGGCCAAGCGTATCGTCGAGAACGTCAACAAGCAGACGGGCGGCGTGCTGCGCGCTTAAGCAAGAGGTTGCCGGAAGGTTGCGAATCGTCCTCCAAAGGGCGATGGACCATCTCCGTCATTCCGGCCTTCCTTTTGAAGAACAGCGCCTGGCGTTCCTCGGCATCATCGCGACCGACCCACTCATTGGCGAAACACTGGCGCGGGTGCGTGATCTCGCGCTGCCGGACTGGCTGGTGGTCTCCGGCGCGCTCTACAACAGCGTCTGGAACCACCTGACCGGCAAGCCGCCAGGCTACGGCATCAAGGATGTCGACCTGTTCTATTTCGACGATGCCGACCTTTCCTACGAGGCCGAGGACGCGGTCATCCGCCGGGCGGCCAGACATTTCGACGGGCTGACGCTGCCGGTCGAGGTGCGCAACCAGGCGCGGGTGCATTTGTGGTATCCGGAGAAGTTCGGGCAGGAATGCCCGCGCTACACGAGTTCCAGTGAATCCGTCAGCTATTTCGCCTCGAAGACGCATGCTGTGGGGGTGCGGTACGATGCCGACGGGGAGCTTGATCTGGTGGCGCCGTTCGGGCTCGATGATGTTTTTTCGTTTCGCATCACGCCGAACCGGGTGACGGACAATCAACGGACGCATGAGGTGAAGGGGAGAAGGGCACAGGAGTGCTGGCCGGAGATCAGCGTGGTGCCATGGTAGGGACGTAGAGATAAGATAAGTCGGCGCGAAGCCCCCCTCTCTGGCCTGCCGGCCATCTCCCCCTCAAGGGGGGAGATCAGATGTCATCGCGGCCTTCGCCAATCACCAATGCTACAGAAAAATGCGCCGGCGCCGAAGCAGCCAATCTCCCCCCTTGA
The DNA here is from genome assembly GCF_003998955.1 of Mesorhizobium sp. M4B.F.Ca.ET.017.02.2.1. Classification (NCBI taxonomy): domain Bacteria; kingdom Pseudomonadati; phylum Pseudomonadota; class Alphaproteobacteria; order Hyphomicrobiales; family Phyllobacteriaceae; genus Mesorhizobium; species Mesorhizobium sp. M4B.F.Ca.ET.017.02.2.1. Next base: position 4,415 of record NZ_RZOF01000339.1, read on the forward strand.
GGGGGAGATGTCCGGCAGGACAGAGAGGGGGGCCTCGCGCCGATCTTTCAATAAAGGGGGTGCAAAAGCACCTTTTGCTCACCCATTCACCAGCGCCATCAGCTCCTCGCTATAGCGCTTGCCGACCACCTTATCCGGCGACAGCGCGTAGCCAATCGCGGCCACCTCCGCAGCACTCAGCTCAATCCCTGCCGCTGCCGTGTTCTGTTCCAGATGGCGGATTTTCCGCGCGCCGGGGATCGGCACGATGAAATCGCCCTGGTGCAGCACCCAGGCGAGCGCCAGCTGCGCCGATGTCACGCCCTTCTCCGCCGCCATCTTTTCCAGCGTGGCAACAACCTTGGCGTTGGCCGCCATGGCCTCGGCCTGGAAGCGCGGCTGGCCGAGGCGCCAGTCGCCGGCGTCGAGGACGTCCGGCCTGGCGATGGTGCCGGTGAGCAGGCCGCGGCCGAGCGGGCTGTAGGGGACAAAGCCGATGCCGAGCTCGCGGCAGACGGCGAGGACCTCGTCCTCGGGATCGCGGGTCCATAGCGAATATTCGCTCTGCACGGCCGATATCGGGTGCACCGCATGCGCCCGGCGGATGGTCGCCGCACTCGCCTCGGAAAGGCCGAGCGCGCGCACCTTGCCCTCGCGCACCAGCTCGGCCATGGCGCCGACCGTATCCTCGATCGGCACGTTGGGGTCGACACGGTGCTGGTAGTAGAGGTCGATGACATCAGTGCCCAGCCGCTTCAGCGAGGCCTCGGCCACCGCCTTGACGTGCTCGGGGCGGCTGTCGACGCCGGCCATGCGGTCGGTGCCCGTCCCCTCTTCCAGGATCTTGAAGCCGAATTTGGTGGCGATCGTCACCTTGTCGCGCACCGGCTTCAGCGCCTTGCCGAGCAGGATCTCGTTCTCGTAGGGGCCATAGACTTCGGCGGTGTCGAAGAAGGTGACGCCGATCTCGGCGGCGCGGCGCAGCGTGGCGATCGCTTCGGCTTCCGGCTGGCCGCCATAGACAAAGCTCATGCCCATGCAGCCGAGGCCGACGGGGAAGACTTCGAGTTCAGTTCCAAGTTTGCGGGTTTGCATCACGCATCTCCTTGTTGTGATGCGGAACAAGTAGCCACTTGCCTTTCGTTCGATAACCGTGTCGCTTTTGCACGGCTTGTTCTATAAAATAGATCAATGAACCGAGCGAACCTCTCTCAACTGGCCGTGCTTGCCACCGTCGCCCAATGCGCCAGTTTTCGCGGTGCGGCCCGCGAGCTCGGCATCGCGCCGTCCGCGGTGAGCCACGCGGTGGCGAGCCTTGAGGCGCGGCTCGGCGTGCGGCTGCTGGCGCGTAGCACGCGCAGCGTGGCGCCGACCGTGGAAGGGGCGCAGTTGCTCGAACGGCTGCGGCCGGCGCTTTCCGAAATAGACCACGCGCTGGAGACGGCGGTGGAGGCGCGCGACCGGCCGGCCGGCAATCTGCGGCTGACCGTGCCGCGCACGGCAGCGCACCTGACGCTGACGCCACGGCTCGGCGCCTTTGCCGCCGCCTATCCCGACATCGTGCTGGAGATCGTCATCGAGGACCGCTTCACCGATGTGGTCGAGGGCGGCTTCGATGCCGGTGTGCGGCTCGGCGAAAGCCTGCAGCGCGACATGATCGCGGTGCGCATCGGGCCCGACCTTCGCGGCGCCGTCGTCGCCGCGCCGTCCTATTTTGCCACGATGCCCAGACCGCGCCACCCGCGCGAGCTCGCCGACCATCGTTGCATCAGCTTCCGCTTTTCCAGCGGCATCCTCTATCGCTGGGAATTCGAGAAGGACGGCGAGGAGATCGAGATCGCTGCGCAAGGGCCGCTGATCCTCGACGAGGACCATCTGATCGCGCAAGCGGCGGTAGACGGCGCCGGGCTCGCCTTCGTCTTCGAGCCCTATGTCAGGGCGCCGCTCGCCGACGGCAGGCTGATCCGCGTGCTGGAAGACTGGTGCCCGACCTTCGACGGCTTCTTCGTCTATTATCCCAGCCGCCGGCAGATGCGGCCGGCGCTGCGGGCTTTCGTGGATTTCTTCAGGGTGGGCGGGTAGGCGCGCTGCAGGCTCGCGGCGAAACCATCGCTCCAAGGTTGGTCGCCAACCCTATTGGCCGGCGGCGCCGCCCCTCATCTGCCTGCCGGCACCTTCTCCCCGTAGGAACGGGGAGAAGGGGCTGACTGCAACGCCGGCGCCCTTCTTGCGACTTCTGAGATTGGCGAAACCATCGGCGCAGGCTTCTTTCTCCCCGTCACTATACGGGGAGAAGGTGCCGGTGTCCGAACCGGATAGATAGGTAACAGAATGGACCGATTGCATAGGTGACAGTTTTCTCCCTCGCCGGAGGACCCGGCGATGGTTTGGCGAGAGACTGGCATCATGGACGAGCGGCTTCGTTTTGTA
>NZ_RZOF01000033.1:0-31098 GCF_003998955.1 Mesorhizobium sp. M4B.F.Ca.ET.017.02.2.1
ACGACGCGCTGGTCTATCTGCTCGGCAGCCGCTACTGCGAGACCGATCATCTCAGCGATCTCGCCTGGCAGCTGTTCGGGAACCTGCCGCCGGGCTGGGCACGGGCGCAGGCGATCGTCGATTATGTCCACAGCCGCCTGTCGTTCGGCTACGGCTATGCGCGCGCCACCCGCACGGCGGCGCAGGCGCATGAGGAGCGCGTCGGCGTCTGCCGCGACTTCGCGCATCTGGCGATCACGCTCTGCCGCGCCATGAACATCCCGGCCCGCTATGTGAACGGTTATCTCGGCGACATCGGCGTGCCTGTCGATCCGGCGCCGATGGATTTCTCGGCCTGGATCGAAGTCTTCCTCGATGGCAAATGGTACGCGTTCGATCCCCGCCACAACATTCCGAGGATCGGTCGCATCGTTATCGCGCGCGGCCGCGACGCCACCGACGTGCCGCTGCTGCACAGTTTCGGCCCACACCGGCTCACCCTGTTCAAGGTCTGGACCTATGAGCAGGAACGCAATCTGTTCAGTCCGCCCCATCACGGTCTCGACAGGACGGCCAGCGCGCGCATGCTGGCGTAGAGCAATTCCAGGAAAAGTCTGACACTGTTTCCATCAGGAATTGCGTCAAAACAAGAGACAGGGTGGTCAGCGTTTTCATGAAACGATGAACAACCCTGGTCGTCCCCCGCGACTGCCTGATCGCCCAAACGCCATGATCCGCTTCGGCACAGCGCGCCTGTGCCGGACTGGGACCGCGTTTCGCGGCTCGGCGGCGCGAAGGCCGTTCATGGTAAGCGCTTCCTAAACGACGGCACGCCTGCGGCTTTTTGTTTACCGGCCGTTCACCTTGTGCCGCTTCGAACACAAGCAAAAACAAGAGCTTGACCAGAAGACGCCGGATTCCATCCGGCGTGACGACCCAACCGGCCGGAATCCTGCACCGCATCCGTCAGACGGCTTCGAGGCCGATAGCGAATGGAGGCGGAAGATGCGGCGTTTTGCAGGTCTTGTTCAGGGCGGCTTTGCCAGGGATCGCGGCGGAAACTTCGCCATCCTGTTCGGCTTTGCCGCGTCGGTGCTGGCGCTCGGCGTCGGCTTCGGCGTCAACATCACCCAGCTCTACAATGCCCAATCGAGCCTGCAGGGCGTGGTCGACGCAGCGGTCACCTCGACGGCGCGGGATCTTACCACCGGCGTCATCAAGGAAGCCGATGCGAACAAGTCGGTGCAGGCGTTTCTCGACGCCAACAGCGCGGCCGGCATCCTGGAGGCCGATCAGATCGTCCTCGACAGGCTGACGGTCGACAAGACCGCAAAGACCGTCCGGGCGGACGTGCATGTCGATGTCGCCTTCTACTTCCCGCTGTTTAGCATGGGCGACACCAAGCGCGTCGCGGTCTCCACCACGGCGCTCTATTCCGACAAGACAATCGAGGTGGCGATGATGCTCGACGTCACCGGTTCGATGGCTCCCGACAAGCGCGCCAAGACCAACAAGATCGGCGACCTGCAGGCCGCCGCTTCGGACGCCGTCAGCGATCTGCTCGGCCAGAACCGCGACCCCAGCAATCCGCGTGTGCGCGTATCGATCGTCCCCTATGCCGAGGCCGTCAACACAGGCGGCCTGGCCGGCACCGTGTTCGTCGAGACGACGAATGGCCCGAAGGTTCCGCCGCCGATCGATGCGCCTGTCTCGGCTTCGGCGACGTCGGCGCCGGACAAATGCGCGACCGAGCGCAAGGACAAGGACGGCTATGCCGACTATTCCTCCGACGGACCCTACACGCTGCGTCTCGACAACAAGGGCAAGACCTACCAGGCCAAGGTCAACCGCGACTACCGCATGAAAGTATGCCCTTCGGCGGCCCTCGTTCCGCTGACGGCCGATGAAGGAAAGCTGCTCACCGCCATCGATCATTTCAGCGCCGCGGGCGTCACGGCCGGCGGGATCGCCGCGCAGTGGGGCTACTACATGCTCTCCCCGGCGTGGCGCTCCGCCATCGCCGATGCCGGCCTCGGCGCCGGTCCCGCCAATTTCGACAGCAGGAAGGTGGCCAAGATCGCCATCCTGATGACGGACGGCCAGTTCAACACCGCTTTCGCCGGAGCACGCGGCGCGCCCAAAGCACAGGACGCCGGCCAGATGTCGCGCGGCAACGCCGAAAGCATCTGCTCCAACATGAAGCGCGACGGCATCGAGATCTTCACCATCGGCTTCGATCTCAACGATCCGTCGATGACGACGACGGAGCGCAACCAGGCAAAGACCTTGCTCAAGGATTGCGCCACGGCGGATACGTCGTCGCTCAAGCACTATTATGAGGCGGCGAACGGTCCGGAACTGGCCGAAGCCTTCGGCAAGATCACCAAGAATATCGAGAAGCTCACAATCAATCGCTGAGGCGTTCCCCGGCGAGCCTGCGCAACTCCCATATACGGAAAAGGCCGCCGCTTCTTGACGAAGCCGGCGGCCTTCCGTGTTTCCGTCCATGGCGCGGTCTTTGGCGGTGATGCCATCGCATCACCTGCCGCGCTTCTCGCGCCTTAACGGGAAGACTGCTTCCCGAAAGTGCAATCCGCTGAGGCCACGTTCTGGAAAACGAAATCACTCGACATCGGATCACCTCCTTTCGATCTGTTGAACACACCTTCATGATGGGGTGCGTTGCAGCAAAAGACAAGGGGCAGACGAAAACGGTGCGCGGCGCCTTGGTCAGACGAAGCGCATCGGCGCGCCGATCTCGACCCGCGCCGGCCGGTCGACGGTGCAGTAGACGCCGAGATTGTGGGCGTTGTGGCGCACCAGATTGCGCAGGATGCCGGGATCGCTGTCGAAACCGTCCTGGGCGATGATGGTGAAGCCGCAGCGCCGGCACGGCTCCGAGACGGTCAGCAGCAGGTCGCCGACGGCCAGCTTGCGGCCGATCCATTCGGTTTCGGGAAACGAGCCCTCGACCGGTTCCATGTCGACGACGATGTTCGGGCGGAAGCGGCGTGGGTCGGCCGCCCCTTCCGGATGCAGCGCCTTCAGCCGCGCCAGCGAGGCGGTGGTCAGCAGATGGATCGGCGCCTTGGCGTAGCGCGCCTCGGTCAGCGGGCCGGCATAGGAGGGCGCGGCGTTTTCCTGGCCGAACGGCCGGATCGAGGCTTCGAAGCCGAGGAAGGCCGACACGGCGCGGTCGCTTTCGGCCCCGGGCGCCGCCAGCCAGCCGCCGCCGGGGACGGCGACTTCCAGCTCGCGGGCCTTCGACAGCCGGGTGCGGATCAACGGCACCTTGTGCCATTTCGCCTCGCGGTCCGGGCGTGCGATCTCACCGTTTGTCGCATCGACGAGGCCGAACAGGCGGTCGCCGGCGACGGTGCGGCTCCCGACCTCGATCGCGTCCTGGCGCTCACCGGCGAGCGAGCTTGCCGGATAGCGCCAGAGCTGGCTGACCGTGCCCAGGGCCGCGGCGTCGGCCATCAGCTCTTCTTGTTCTGCCGGTTGGCGACGAGGTCGTCGACGACGGCCGGATCGGCCAGCGTCGAGGTGTCGCCGAGCGCGCCGAAATCGTCCTCGGCGATCTTGCGCAGGATGCGGCGCATGATCTTGCCCGAGCGGGTCTTCGGCAGGCCCGGCGCGAACTGGAGCTTGTCGGGCGTGGCGATGGCGCCGATCTCCTTGCGGACATGGTCGACCAATTCCTTGCGCAGGCCGTCGCTCGGCGTCTCGCCGGCCATCAGCGTGACATAGCAGTAGATGCCCTGGCCCTTGATATCGTGCGGATAGCCGACGACCGCGGCCTCGGAGACCTTGTCATGGCTGACCAGCGCCGATTCGACCTCGGCGGTGCCCATGCGGTGGCCGGAGACGTTGAGGACGTCGTCGACGCGGCCGGTGATCCAGTAATAGCCGTCGGCGTCGCGGCGGCAGCCGTCGCCGGTGAAGTACTTGCCCTTGTAGGTCGAGAAATAGGTCTGCACGAAACGGTCGTGGTCGCCATAGACGGTGCGCATCTGGCCGGGCCAGGAATCGGTGATGCAGAGATTGCCGTCGGCGGCGCCCTCGAGCACCTTGCCGTCGCCGTCGACCAGTTGCGGCTGGACGCCGAAGAAGGGCCGCGTCGCCGAGCCGGCCTTGAGGTTGGTCGCGCCGGGCAGCGGCGTGATCAGGATGCCGCCGGTCTCGGTCTGCCACCAGGTGTCGACGATCGGCACCTTGCCGTTGCCGACGACGTTGAAATACCACTCCCAGGCTTCCGGATTGATCGGCTCGCCGACCGAGCCCAGCACGCGCAACGACTTGCGCGAGGTCTTCGTCACATGGCTGTCGCCGGCGCCCATCAGCGCGCGCAGCGCCGTCGGCGCGGTGTAGAAGATGTTGACCTTGTGCTTGTCGATGACTTCCCAGAAGCGCGACTGCGAGGGGTAGTTCGGCACGCCCTCGAACATCAGCGTGGTGGCGCCGTTGGCGAGAGGGCCGTAGACGATGTAGCTGTGGCCGGTGACCCAGCCGACATCGGCTGTGCACCAGTAGATGTCGCCGTCGTGGTAGTCGAAGACATATTGGTGCGTCATCGAGGCGTAGACGAGATAGCCGGCGGTGGTGTGCAACACGCCCTTCGGCTTGCCGGTCGAGCCGGAGGTGTAGAGGATGAACAGCGGATCCTCGGCCTTCATCCTCTCCGGCTTGCAGTCGGCCTTAACGGTGGCGGCTTCCTCGTGGTACCAGACGTCGCGCCCCGGCGCCCAGCCGACCTTGCCGCCGGTGCGGCGCACCACCACCACCTTGTCGACCGCGGTGCCGGCCCTAGCGGCGATCTCGATCGCCTTGTCGGTGTTTTCCTTCAACGGCACATGCTTGCCGCCGCGCAGGCCCTCGTCAGCGGTGATGACGATGGTCGACTTGCAGTCGTCGATGCGGCCGGCCAGCGCGTCCGGCGAGAAGCCGCCGAAGACGACCGAATGGATGGCGCCGATCCGCGTGCAGGCCAGCATCGCATAGGCTGCTTCCGGGATCATCGGCATGTAGATGGTGACGCGGTCGCCCTTCTTGACGCCGTGCTTCTTCAGCACATTGGCGAAGCGGCAGACATGCACGTAGAGCTCGTTGTAGGTGACCTTCCTGTCGTCATAGGGATTGTCGCCTTCCCAGATGATGGCGGTCTGGTCGCCGCGCTTCTTCAGGTGGCGGTCGATGCAGTTCCAGGACACGTTAGTCTCGCCGTCCTCGAACCATTTGATCGAGACCTTGCCGTCGAACGAGGTGTTCTTGACCTTGCTGAAAGGCTTGAACCAGTCGATGCGCTTGCCGTGCTTGCCCCAGAACTTGTCCGGGCTCTTGATGCTGTCGGCGTACCATTTGAGATAGGTATCGTTGTCGATCAGCGCGTTCTTCTTCCACGCCGGCTGCACCCGATGGACGTGAACCTCGGACATTCTTCGCTTCCTCCCGGACTGTTCCGTCGGCTTGAAGCGCCGGCGGCGACGCGGCGACGCGGCCGCGAATTCGGGCGCATTATTAACAGTTCCGTGCCGACGGCAATATTAGACGTTGGATTCGCGCGGCGGGATGACGCAGGGGCATCGCAACACCCTGTCAGCACTCTCCGCCCATCGCTGCTAACTGCATGTTTTGGCGAAGGAAAAGGCCGATGCGATCAGAAAAAATCAATAGACAGTTAAGCAACTGAGCGCAGAATCCGACATTGGGAGGAAAGGAGATCGTCGCAGGGGGCTGCAATGTATGATCATTCCGAAATCGATCTGATGCTAAAGGGGTATGGGCTGACCACGGCCAAGATTCTCTATCATTTCCCCGACCATCCGCATCTCTTGCAGAGCTACATCTGGCAGGACTACGACATCGCGCCGAAGTTTCCGGTGCTGATCCGCTTCATCGAGTTCTGGAAGGCCAAGCTCGACGGGCCGCTGCATTCGGTGACCTACACGCACCAGACGCTGATCGCGCCGAACGAGTGGCGCAAGGTGGATGGAGAGTTCGTGCTGCATTGAGGCTAATCTCCCCCCTTGGGGGGGAAATGGCCGCAAAGCGGCCAGAGGGGGTCGTCTCACATAGAGCGCGACGCCCTTGCGGAACCGTGAAGATCAAGTCGGCGCTTCACGCGCGGCGACCCCCTCTGTCGCCTTTGGCGACATCTCCCCTTCGAGGGGGGAGATTAGGCGGCGCCAGCCCTCACACCGCCGGCGGATTGAGCCGGGCGAAACCTTCCTGGCGGCGATAGGGAAAATACGGGTAGGGCGCGGTGACTTCGCTTGCCGTGTCGAGCTGCTTTATCTGCTCCAGCGTCAACGCCCAGCCGACGGCGCCGAGGTTCTGGCGCAACTGCTCCTCGTTGCGGGCGCCGATGATGACGGAGGAGACGGTCGGCCGCTGCAGGAGCCAGTTGATGGCGATCTGCGGCACGGTCCTGCCGGTCTCGGCGGCGACAGCCTCAAGCGCATCGACAACCTTGTAGAGATGCTCGTCCTCGACCGGCGGGCCGAAGCTCGCCGTGTCGTGCAGCCGGCTCCTTTCCGGCAGGGGCTGCCCGCGGCGGATCTTGCCGGTCAGCCGGCCCCAGCCGAGCGGGCTCCACACCAGCGCCCCGACGCCCTGGTCGAGGCCGAGCGGCATCAGCTCCCATTCATAGTCGCGGCCGAGAAGCGAATAGTAGACCTGATGCGCGGCGTAGCGCGCATAGCCGTGCTGCTCCGCCAGACCGAGCGACTTCATCACCTGCCAACCGGAAAAATTGGAGACGCCGACATAGCGCAGCTTGCCGGCGCGCACGAGGTCGTCCAGCGTCGACAGCACCTCCTCAATCGGCGTGCCGGCATCGAAGGCGTGCAATTGCAAGAGGTCGATATAGTCGGTGCCGAGACGCCTGAGCCCGTCCTCCACCGCCTTGATCAGACGCGAGCGCGAGGAGCCGTAGTCGGCTGGCCCGTCGCCCATCGGCAGCGATGTCTTGGTCGAGATCAGCACGGCGTCGCGGCGGCCCTTGATCGCCGCGCCCAGCACCTCTTCCGAAGCGCCGTTCGAATAGACATCGGCGGTGTCGAAGAGGTTGACGCCGGCCTCGAGGCAGATGTCGACCAGCCGGCGCGCCTCCTGCGCATCGCTGTTGCCCCAGGCGCCGAACAGCGGGCCGGAGCCGCCAAAGGTGCCGGCCCCGAACGAGAGCGCCGGAACCTTCAGGCCCGAGGCGCCAAGACGTCGATAGTCCATTTTTTGCTCCTGTGGTGTCGAAGGGGTTGTCGGGTTGTTACGAGCGGGCGGATGCCGGCTCGCCTAATGTCGTGGTGCGATCGAGGCGCAGCGCCAGTGCCGTGACGCCGAGTGCCGAAAGCGGCAGCAGGGCGGCAACCCAGGTCACTGCGCCGAGGCCCGGACCGTGGGAGATGACCGCGCCGCCCAGCCAGGCGCCGGCCGCATTGCCGAGGTTGAAGGCGGCGATGTTGAAGGAGGAGGCGAGGCTCTGCCCGGCGCCTTCGGCCTTTTCCAGCACCCACATCTGCAGCGGCGCCACGGTGGAGAAGGCAGCGGCGCCGAGCAGGCCGACAAACATGACCGCCAGCACCTGGCTCTGCAGGGCGAACGTCATCAGGCCAAGTACCAGCGCCAGCACGATCAAGCTGCCAAGCACGGACGGTACCAGCCAGCGGTCGGCGGCCTTGCCGCCGACCAGGTTGCCGGCGATGAGGCCGCCGCCGAAGACCAGCAGGATCGGCGACACCGCCGCTTCCGGAAAGCCGCTGATTTCGGTCAGCATCGGAGCGATGTAGGTGAAGACGGCAAAGACGCCGGCATAGCCAAGCACGGTGGTGGCGAAGCCGAGCAGGACGGGTGCGCGGCCGAGCACCGCGAGATCGGCGCGCAGATTGCTCTTCTGGGGCTCTGGCTGGTCGCGCGGCACCAGGGCCAAGATGACCGCGAAGGCCGCGATGCCAACCAGCGTCACCGCCCAGAAGGTGGCGCGCCAGCCGAAGGCCTGGCCGAGCCAGGTGCCGAAGGGAACGCCGAGGATATTGGCGACGGTCAGCCCGGTGAACATCAGCGCGATCGCCGAGGCTTTCCTGTTGGGCGCGACCAGCCCGGTTGCCACGACCGAGCCGACGCCGAAGAAGGTGCCGTGGGCAAAGGCGGTGAGCACGCGGGCGCCCATGAGCGTCCAGTAATCGGGAGCGAGCGCGCAGGCCAGATTGCCAAGGGTGAAGATCGCCATCAGCGCCAGGAGCACGGTCTTGCGCGGCCAGCGGCCGGTGGCGATGGTGAGCAGCGGCGCGCCGATAACGACGCCCAGCGCATAGCCGGAGATCAGCTGGCCGGCGGCCGGGATCGAGACTCCGAGGTCGCTGCTGACATCGAGCAAAAGACCCATGATGACGAATTCGGTGACGCCGATGCCAAAGGCGCCGGCGGCAAGGGCATAGAGAGCAAGAGGCATGGTGATCGTCCCGTTGATGGTGCCGGGACGCACTTCCCCGCGTCCCGGCTCGGAAGATCGTGTTGCTGCCGTCTGTGAACCAGACTTGCCCGAGGCACATCGATTGTGAAATAGATTCATAGATGGCGAGATCAGAGATAAACCGCTCCGGCGAGATCGAGGTGTTTGTCCGCGTCGTCGAGGCTGGCAGCTTTTCGGCGGCGGCGAGGGCGCTGCGCATGACGCCGTCGGCGGTGAGCAAGCTGATCGCGCGGCTGGAGGCGCGGCTCGGCGCCCGCCTGGTCAGCCGTTCGACGCGCAGGCTGCAGCTCACGCCGGAGGGGGCCGCCTTCCACGACAGCGGCGTGCGCATCCTGGCCGACATGGCGGCGGCCGAGCGCGAGGCAGCAGCGGGTGCCGCGCCGCGCGGCCTGCTCAGGATCAACTCCTATGTGCCGTTCGGCCAGCACCGGCTGATCCCGCTTTTGCCGAGCTTCCTGGAGCGCTATCCCGAAATCTCGGTCGACGTCGTCCTGACCGACCATGTCATCGACCTGATGGAGGAGCGCGCCGATGTCGCCATCCGCGCCGGGCCGCTCGGCGAATCACGGCTGGTGGCACGCAAGCTCGGGCAGAGCGGCGTGGTGGTGGTTGCGGCACCTTCCTACCTCGATGCGCGCGGCACGCCGCGCACGCCGGCCGATCTCGATCGCCACAACCGCATGGGCTTCCGCTTCGCGCGCCATATCGACGGCTGGCCGTTTGCCGACAGGGCCGGCCGTGCCACCGTGGTCCCAATCACGGGCAGTGCCCAGGTCAGCGACGGCGAGGCGATGCGGCTGATGGCGCTTGCCGGCGCGGGCATCGCCCGGCTGGCGCGCTGGCATGTCGAGCCCGACATCGCCGCCGGCCGGCTGGTGCCGTTGCTCGAGGATTTCAATCCCGGCGACGAGGAAATGACCCACGCCGTCTATGTCGGCCAGGGCAAGCACCTGCCGGCCAGGGTGCGTGCCTTTCTCGATTTTCTGGTCGAAACGGTGCGGCTCTGAACGAGGAAGCCGCGCGCCCGAGGGACGCGCGGCTGCTCAGACGAAGCGGACGAACTAGGCCTTCGGCACGAACGGCGCCGGGCGCCGGCCCGCGCCCTGCCGGTCCAGCATCCAGCCGGGATATTCGGAGGGCAGCGCGCTGACCTCGTCCAGCCTGGCGAGATCCTCGGCGTCGAGCTTCAGCGCGGTGGCGGCAAGGTTCTGCTCGAGCTGGTCCATGCGGCTGGCGCCGATGATGACGCTCATGACGAAGGGCTTGGCCAGCACGTAGCCGAGCGCCACCGTGGCAACGCTGACATCGTGCTTCCTGGCGATCTCGCGCATGACGGCGACCGCCGCCCAGGCGCGATCCTCGTTGACCGGCGGGAAGTTGAAGGAGGCGCGGCGGCCCTCGCCATTGCCGGGCGCGCCCGGACCGTATTTGCCGGAGAGCAGCCCGCCGGCCATGGGTGACCAGACCATCAGGCCGAGCTTCTCCTCATTGAGCAGCGGCACGATCTCGCGTTCGAGGTCGCGGCCGGCGATCGAATAGTAGGACTGCACGGTCTCGAAGCGGGCAAATCCCTTGCGCTCGGCAATGCCCAGCGCCTTGGCGATGCGCCAGGCCTGCCAGTTCGAGACGCCGACGTAACGCACCTTGCCGCTGGACACGAGATCGTCGAGCGCCCGCAGCGTCTCGTCGATCGGGCTCACCGTGTCGGTGCCGTGCAGCTGGTAGAGGTCGATGTGATCGAGCTGCAGCCGTTCGAGGCTGGCCTCGACCGAATCCATGATGTGGCCGCGGGAGGAGCCGCGCTGGTTCGGGCCCTCGCCCATGACGCCATGCACCTTGGTGGCGATGATGACGTCCGACCTCTTGACGCCGAGATCGCGGAGCGACTGGCCGAGCAGTCTTTCGGAGGCGCCGAAGGAGTAGACGTCGGCCGTGTCGAAGAAGTTGACGCCGGCGGCAATCGAGCGGCCGACGATCTCGTTGACGCCTTTCTGGTCGAGGCTGGCGATCAGGCCCCATTGGGCGTTCTCGCCGGCGGCGCCGAAGGTCATGGTGCCGAGGCAAAGTTCGGAGACGAACAGCCCGGTGTTTCCGAGTTGATTGTAGCGCATGTTGGGAGCTCCAGGGAGGAATGGGAACGACGCCGAGCAAATAGGAACGGTACGTTCCGTTTCAAGCGCTGGAGCAAGCAAGGCGGGGCAACTGGCTCAAGAGAACCGTCGGGCTGCCACCGCTAGGCCTGGCAAGGCTTTGCGGCAAGATTCATCGCCCAGCTATCGGCTGCCGAAGATCGCCGAGCCGACCCTGACGCCGGTCGCGCCGAAGGCGATGGCCGTCTCGTAGTCGCCGGACATGCCCATCGAGAGCTTCGCGACGCCGGCCTCCTTGCCGAGCTTCTCCAGCAGCGCGAAGTGCGGGCCGGGGTTCTCATCAGCGGGCGGGATGCACATCAGGCCTTCGATGGCGAGGCCGTGCACCTCTTGGCAGCGCCTGACGAAGGCGACCGCCTCGCGCGGCTCGATGCCGGCCTTTTGGGGCTCCGAGCCGGTGTTGACCTGAACGTAGAGTTTTGGCTTCCGGCCCTGCCGTGCGATCTCCTTGGCAAGTTCGGCGGCGATCTTCTCGCGGTCCACGGTCTCAATGACGTCGAACAGCGCGACCGCTTCCTTGGCCTTGTTCGACTGCAGCGGACCGATCAGATGCAATTCGATGCCGGGAAATTGATGCTTCAGCGCCGGCCATTTGCCTTGCGCCTCCTGCACGCGGTTCTCCCCGAAGGCGCGCTGGCCGGCGTCGATGACCGGGCTGATCGATGCGGCCTCGAAGGTCTTCGACACCGCCACCAGCGTGACCGCGCCTTGGTTGCGGCCGGCCTCGCGCTCGGCGGCGGTAATCCTTGCCTTGACGGCAAAAAGCTGTTCGACGGCGCTCGTCATGCCCATATCCTGCCTGTAGTTTTGGTCCTCGCCGGCTCGCCGCAGTTGACGGGTCCGGCAATCCATGGTGAACACCGCGACGACATTTTCCTGGGCCGCCGGGCATTGCCCCGCGGTTCGTGCCAGCTTTTAAGTGAAAAACATCCGATGGCAACCGAACGATACAATCCGCGCGCGTCAGAGCCCAAATGGCAGAAGGCCTGGGCCGAAAAGAAGCTGTTCGAGGCCGACAACGCCGATCCGAAGCCGAAATACTACGTGCTGGAGATGTTCCCCTATCCGTCGGGACGCATCCATATCGGCCACACCCGCAACTACACGATGGGCGACGTCGTGGCGCGCTACAAGCGCGCCAAGGGTTTCAACGTGCTGCACCCGATGGGCTGGGACGCCTTCGGCATGCCGGCCGAGAACGCGGCGATGCAGAACAAGGTCCACCCCAAGGACTGGACCTATGAGAACATCGCCACCATGCGCGAGCAGCTCAAGGTCATGGGCCTGTCGCTCGACTGGGCGCGCGAGTTCGCCACCTGCGACGTCGACTACTACCACCGCCAGCAGATGCTGTTCCTCGACTTCGTCGAGAAGGGGCTGGTGACGCGCAAATCCTCCAAGGTCAACTGGGACCCGGAGGACATGACCGTGCTCGCCAACGAGCAGGTCATCGACGGTCGCGGCTGGCGCTCCGGCGCGCTGGTCGAGCAGCGCGAACTGACGCAGTGGTTCTTCAAGATCACCGACTTCGCGCAGGACCTGCTGGATTCGCTCGAAGGCCTCGACGAATGGCCGGAGAAGGTCAAGCTGATGCAGCACAACTGGATCGGCCGCTCGGAAGGGCTGCTGATCCGCTGGCCGCTGGCCAAGCCGGTCGCCGGCGAGCATGAGCTGGAGGTCTACACGACCAGGCCGGACACCATTTTCGGCGCCTCGTTCATGGCGGTCGCCGCCGACCATCCGTTGGCCAAGAAGGCCGCCGAGGATAATGTCGAGCTGGCCAAGTTCATCGACGAGGTCCGCCACATGGGCACCTCGGTGGCGGCGCTCGAGACGGCCGAGAAGAAGGGCTTCGACACCGGCATCCGCGTCGTCCATCCGTTCGACGAGAACTGGACGCTGCCGGTCTATGTCGCCAATTTCGTGCTGATGGAATACGGCACCGGCGCCATCTTCGGCTGCCCGTCCGGCGACCAGCGCGACCTCGACTTCGCCAACAAATACGGCCTGCCGGTGATCCCGGTGGTGATGCCGGAAGGCGGCGACGCCAAGACCTTCCAGATCATCGAGGAGGCCTATGTCGACGACGGCGTGATGATCAATTCGCGCTTCCTCGACGGCATGAAGCCGGAGAAGGCCTTCGACGAGGTGGCCAAGCTGCTGGAAAAGAAGACGATCGGCAACCGGCCGATGGCCGAGCGCAAGGTGAACTTCCGCCTGCGCGACTGGGGCATTTCGCGCCAGCGCTACTGGGGCTGCCCGATCCCGATGATCCACTGCGAGGATTGCGGCGTGGTGCCGGTGCCGAAGGCCGACCTGCCGGTCAAGCTGCCCGACGACATCGAGTTCGACCGGCCGGGCAACCCGCTCGATCGCCACCCGACCTGGCGGCACGTCAATTGCCCGCAATGCGGCAAGCCGGCGCGGCGCGAGACCGACACGATGGACACGTTCGTCGATTCGTCCTGGTATTTCGCGCGCTTCACCGCGCCGTGGGCCAACGATCCGACTGAGCCGAAGGCGGCCGACGAATGGCTGGCGGTCGACCAGTATATCGGCGGCATCGAGCACGCGATCCTGCATTTGCTCTATTCGCGCTTCTTCACCCGTGCCATGCGCGAGACCGGCCACCTCGATCTCGCCGAACCGTTCAAGGGCCTGTTCACGCAAGGCATGGTGGTGCACGAGACCTACCGGGTCGGCGGCCCGTCCAACAACGGACGCTGGCTGTCGCCGAGCGAGGTCAGGCTCGAGGACGACGGCGGCAAGCGCCGCGCCGTCGATATCGCCACCGGCGAGGAGGCCGTCATCGGCCCGCTGGAGAAGATGTCGAAGTCGAAGAAGAACACGGTGAGCCCGGAAGAGATCACCGACGGCTACGGCGCCGATACCGCGCGCTGGTTCATGCTGTCGGATTCGCCGCCCGAGCGCGACGTCGAATGGACCGACGACGGCGCCGCCGGCGCGCATCGCTTCGTCCAGCGCATCTGGCGCCTGGTGTCGATCGCGGCCGAATCGCTCACCGGCGTGCAGCCCGAGGCGGCGCGAGAGGGCGAGGCTGGCGCTGTCTCCAAGGCCGCGCACAAGAGCCTCAAGGCGGTCGGCGAGGATATCGAGAAGCTCGGCTTCAACCGCGCCATCGCTCGCATCTATGAGCTGGCCAACGCCCTGACCACGCCGCTCAACGAAGCGGCCGAAGGCAAGGCCGATGCGGCGCTGAAAGGCGCCTGCCGCGAGGCGGTGGAGATCCTGGTGCACCTGATCGCGCCGGTCATGCCGCATCTGGCCGAGGAGTGCTGGGAAACGCTGGGCGGCACCGAAATGGTCGCCGAACGGCCGTGGCCGGTCTACGATCCGGCGCTCGTCGTCGACAACGAGATCGTGCTTCCCGTCCAGGTCAACGGCAAGAAGCGCGGGGATTTGACAATTGCCCGCGACGCGGACCAAGGTGCGGTCGAAAAAGCGGTGCTGGCCCTCGACTTCGTGCAGAAAGCGCTGGAAGGTAAGGCGCCCCGCAAGGTGATCATCGTGCCGCAGAGGATCGTCAATGTCGTTGCCTGATCGGGAAAAGACTGGTGTGGTGCGTTTGCTCGGCCGCGCCGCGCTGTACGGCCTGGTCGCCTCGGTGGCATTGGTGTCGGCCTGCACCGTCAGGCCGCTCTATTCGAACGCGCCGCTCACCGCCGGCTCCACTGTCGGCGCCTCCGCCGAACTGGCGTCGATCTCGGTCAAGCCGGTCAAGACCCGCTATGCCCAGCAGGTGCGCAACAATCTGATCTTCGGCTTCGGCCAGGGCGCCGGCGAGCCGGCAACGCCGGCCTACATCCTCGATCTCGGCGTCACCGAACTGGTCGAATCGGCAGCACTTGTGCAGATCCAGACCGACGAGGACGAGCCGACCGCGGGCACGGTGACGCTGACCTCGTCGTATGTGCTGACCGATGCGAGCACGGGCACGGTCATCGCCACCGGCAAGCGCTCGGTGCCGTCGTCCTTTGACCGGCCGCGCCAGGAATATGCGTCCTACCGGGCGCAGATCGATGCCGAGAACCGCGCCGCGCGCGAGCTGGCGGACCTGCTCAGGCTCTCGGTGGCGCAGGATCTGGTCAAGCACGGCAAGAAGGCCTGAGAGACCGTTTGGAAATTCTACTCCGGCGGCCATCTGCGGGCGGTTTCTGTGCTTCCGGTGCTCACGGACCTGAATGTCCGCTGCGCTCCGGTTCTCGAAACCACCGCCATATGACTCGCCAGAGCGAATTTCGAAACGGTCTCTGAGCGTTTCCGACTTTGCTGTTTGCAACAAAAAAAGGCCGGTCGCCTGGCCTTTTTTCGTATCGTTGAGACGAGATCAGCCGATCTTCTGGCCGGTCTTGGCCCAGTCGGCGAGGAAGGCGGCAAGGCCCTTGTCGGTCAGCGGATGGCTGACCAGCGCCTTCAGCGTCGCCGGCGGCGCGGTGATGACGTCGGCGCCGATCAGCGCCGCCTGCTTGACGTGGTTCACGGTGCGCACCGAGGCGGTCAGGATCTCGGTCTGGTAGTCGTAGTTGTCGTAGATCTGCCGGATCTCCTGGATCAGCTCCATGCCGTCCGAGCCGGTGTCGTCGATGCGGCCGACGAAGGGCGAGATGAAAGAGGCGCCGGCCTTGGCGGCGAGCAGCGCTTGGTTGGCGGAGAAGCAGAGCGTGACGTTGACCATGCGCTTCATTTCGGTGCGGATGGTCTTGCAGGCCTTCAGCCCGTCCAGCGTCAGCGGCACCTTGATGCAGACATTGGGGGCGATCTTGGCCAGCACCTCGGCCTCGGCCATCATCTGCTTGTATTCGGTCGCCACGACCTCGGCCGAGACCGGGCCCTCGACGATGTCACAGATCTGCTTGGTCACCTCGGCAATCTTGCCACCCGATTTCAGGATCAGCGAGGGATTGGTGGTGACGCCATCGAGCAGCCCCAGATCGTTCAGCTCGCGGATTTCCTTGATATCGGCGGTGTCGACAAAAAATTTCATCGCGGTCTCCTGAAGATTTTCATGTGCATGACATGCAGCTTGGGGGTCGGCCTTTGCTCTAGACCAAAGTCGGGGCAAGGTCACGCCTCATGATGGAAGATTCGCCCTTTGTCGCGGCCGCGCCGGTGCTGGTGCCGATGCCGGCCGAGCGGCCTTACACCTATGCGGTGCCGGCCGGCATGCGCGTGGTGCCGGGTTCGATCGTGCGCGTGCCGCTGGGGCCCCGGCAGGTCGCCGGCATCGTCTGGGACGGCGCCGTCGAGACGGTCGACGCGAGGAAATTGCGGCCAATCGAGCAGGTGTTCGATTGCCCGCCGATCGACCGCGCGATACGCCGCTTCGTCGACTGGATCGCGCAATACACGCTGGCGGCGCCGGGCATGGTGGCGCGCATGCTGCTTCGTGCGCCGGAGGCCTTCGACCCGGAGCCCTGGATCGAAGGCCTGCAGCTCACCCTGGCCAGACCCGACCGGATGACCGAGGCGAGGGCGCGCGTGCTGGCGACGGCCGAGGGCGGCCTCGCCTGGACGCGCTCGGGCCTGGCGCATGCGGCCGGCGTGTCGTCGGCGGTCATCGACGGCTTGCGGGCGCAAGGCGTGTTCGAGACGGTGATGATCCCGCCGCGGCCGGTGGTGGCGGCGCCCGATCCGGCCTACGCGCAGCCGACGCTGATGCCCGACCAGGAGGATGCGGCGGCCATGCTGCGTGCCGGCGTCGCGGCGAACGCCTTTGGCGTCACGTTGCGCGATGGCGTCGCCGGATCCGGCAAGACCGAGGTCTATTTCGAGGCGGTGGCGGCGGCGCTCGACCAGGGCAGGCAGGTGCTGATCCTGCTGCCGGAAATCGCGCTGACCCATGCCTTCCTGGAACGCTTCCAGGACCGGTTCGGCGCCAAGCCGGCCGAGTGGCATTCGGACCTGCCGCCGAGGATGCGCGAGAAAGTCTGGCGGCAGGTGGCGGAAGGCGGCGTGCGCGTCGTCGCCGGCGCGCGCTCGGCGCTGTTCCTGCCTTTCCCTGAGCTTGGCCTGGTCGTCGTCGACGAGGAGCACGACCCCGCCTACAAGCAGGAGGATCGCGTCTTCTACAATGCCCGCGACATGGCGGTGGTTCGCGGCCACATAGGCGGCTTCCCGATCGTGCTCGCCTCGGCGACGCCGTCGGTCGAGAGCCGGGTCAATGCCAGCCAGGGCCGCTATCATCGGGCGGTGCTTTCGTCGCGCTTTGCCGAGGCGGCGCTGCCCGACCTGAAGTCGATCGACATGCGCCGCGCGCCGCCGGCGCGCGGCGGCTTCCTGTCGCCGCTGCTTCTCGACCAGATGCGGCGCACGCTGGAGAAGAAGGAGCAGTCGCTCTTATTCCTCAACCGGCGCGGCTATGCGCCGCTGACGCTGTGCCGCGTCTGCGGCCACCGTTTCGGCTGTCCGGTCTGCTCGGCCTGGCTGGTCGAGCACCGCTTTCGCGGCCAGCTTGTCTGCCACCATTGCGGGCATAATGAGCGGCGGCCGGAGGCGTGCCCCGAATGCGGCACGCTCGACCATCTGGTCGCCTGCGGTCCGGGCGTCGAGCGCATTGCCGAGGAGGTGGTGGCGCATTTCCCCGACGCCCGCACCATCGTGCTCTCGTCCGACCTGATGGGCGGCGTGCGACGGCTCAGGCTCGAGTTGGAAGCCATCGCCAATGGCGAGGCCGACATCGTCATCGGCACGCAGCTCGTCGCCAAGGGCCATAATTTTCCCAACATGACATTGGTCGGCGTGGTCGACGCCGATCTCGGCCTCGCCAATGGCGATCCGCGCGCCGCCGAGCGCACCTTCCAGCTGCTCAGCCAGGTGACGGGTCGCGCCGGCCGCACCGGCAAGAAGAGCCTCGGCCTGCTGCAGACCTATCAGCCGGACCATCCGGTGATGCGGGCCATCGTCTCCGGCGATGCCGAGGCGTTTTACGAGCGCGAGGTCGCCGAGCGCGAGCGGGCAGCACTCCCGCCCTTCGGCCGGCTCGCCGGCGTCATCGTCAGCGCCGCGACGCGGGCCGAAGCGGAGGCGCATGCGCGCGGCCTGCGCCGCGCCGCGCCGCAGGCGGCCGATCTGTTCGTGCTGGGCCCGGCCGAGGCGCCGTTGTCACTGCTCGGCGGGCGCCACCGCTTCCGCCTGCTGATCCAGGGCGAGCGGCGCGCCGACATGCAGGGCTTCATCCGCGCCATGCTGGCCGAAGGGCCGAAATTGCGCGGCTCGGTCCGGGTGCAGGTCGATATCGATCCGCAGAGCTTTTTGTGAGATTGATCACGCGATCGGAGGCATGAACAGATGAAAACCCTCGGCCTCATCGGCGGCATGAGTTGGGAATCGACCGCCATCTACTATCGCCTGCTCAACGAGATCGTGCGCGAGCGGCTCGGCGGGCTGCATTCGGCGCAGCTGCTCTTATGGTCGTTCGACTTCGCCGAGATCGCCGAGCGCCAGCATGCCGGCGACTGGCAGGGCGCAGGCGTGCTGCTCGCCGAGGCCGCGCGCAAGCTGGAGGCGGGCGGCGCCGAGGGCCTGGTGGTCTGCACCAACACCATGCACAGGCTGGCGGACGACGTGCAGGCGGCGGTGTCGATCCCCCTGATCCACATCGCCGACGCCACCGCGGTCGCGGTCAGGGATGCCGGCGTCAGGCGGCCGGCGCTGCTCGCCACCCGCTTCACCATGGAGCAGGATTTCTACAAGGGCCGGCTCGCCGAGAAATATGGCCTGCAGCCTATCGTGCCCGACCAGGCCGGCCGCGACATGGTGCACAGGTGATCTATGACGAACTCTGCCAGGGCATCGTCAAACCCGATTCGCATGCCGCCTATGTCGAAGAAGTCGGCCGCCTGCGGCGCGATGAGAATATCGACGGCGTCATCATGGGCTGCACCGAGATCACCATGCTGATCGGCCAGGCGGACTTCGACATTCCGGTGTTCGACACCACGCGCCTGCATGCCGAGGCGGCGGTCGCATTCGCCCTGTCTTGATACGCCTTTCCTAAAGTTCCGGCGCCATCTGGCGCACGGCTTTTCCTCCGCTAGAATGCCCCGGTTTTCAAACAGGCATTTACGAGGGGACAAAATGGAATTTGCGTTTCCGTGGCCGATGAGCCAGGGCGAGTGGCTGGCATGGTCGAGCGCGGTGGCGACCTTGCTCATCGGCCTGCTGCTGTTCCTGGCGCCGAACCTCGCTTTCAGGATCCTCAGGCTGCAGGCCAGGCCGGAGAAGGCGGCGGCGATCGCCGAGGGGCGCGGCCGCATGTCGGGCTTCTATCTCGGCGTCAGCCTGTGCTGCATCCTGCTCGCGCAGCCTCTGCTTTACATGGCGCTCGGCTTCTCCTGGCTGTTCACCGCTTTCGGCCGTTTGCTGTCGATGATGTCGGACGGCGCCAACACGCCTTTCAACTGGGCTTCGATCGTGGTTGAGCTGGTGCTGGCGGCATTGCCGCTCGCCTTTGCTTTCGGCTTTTTGCCCTGAATCCTTGACTAATCCGGCGCTTGCGGTTGGTCTCTACCGCCGGATGCGACAAAAGTGCCTGAAAACCATGCCGGACGACGCATTGCGGTCTTAAAAGGCCTGTGCTAGACGGCAATCGACTTTCGGCCGGGGATAGCGGAAGCCGCGCCTCCGTGCTTGGAAAAATGCAGTAAGGTCAAAGATTTAGCCAGAGTTCTCGCTCGCGCCAACAATCTGCGGCCTGTCAGACAAGAGAAAAGACGGTCCGTGGCTCAATCGTCATCGCCAATCTCAGCTGTCGCAGAACGCTATGCGGGTTCGCTGTTCGAACTCGCGCTGCAGGCAAATTCGGTCGCCCAGGTCGAGGCCGACCTCACCAGTTTCGAGGCGCTGCTTGAAGGCAGCGCCGATCTTTCCCGGCTGATCAACAGCCCGGTGTTCTCCAGCGAGGATCAGGCCAAGGCGATCGCCGCGATCGTCGCCAAGGCAAAGCTCGGCGGGCTCGCCGGCAATTTCCTGCGCGTCGTCGCCAAGAACCGCCGCCTGTTCGCAGTGCCCGGCATGATCAAGGCTTTCCGCCGCATCGCCGCCGAGCATCGTGGCGAGGCTTCGGCCGAGGTCACCTCGGCGCATGCGCTGACGGCCGCGCAGGAGACCGAACTGAAGGCGGCGCTGAAGAGCGTTGCCGGCAAGGACGTGGCCATCACGGTCACCGTCGACCCGTCGCTGCTCGGCGGGCTGGTGGTCAAGATGGGCTCGCGCCAGATCGATACGTCGCTCAAAACCAAACTCAATTCGCTCAAGCTTGCACTGAAAGAGGTCGGCTGATGGACATCCGCGCCGCGGAAATTTCCGCAATTCTGAAAGACCAGATCAAGAATTTCGGCAAGGAGGCCGAGGTCTCCGAAGTCGGCCAGGTGCTGTCCGTCGGTGACGGCATCGCCCGCGTCTACGGCCTCGACAATGTCCAGGCCGGTGAAATGGTCGAATTCCCCGGCGGCATCCGCGGCATGGCGCTGAACCTCGAAGCCGACAATGTCGGCGTCGTCATCTTCGGCAACGACCGCGACATCAAGGAAGGCGACACCGTCAAGCGGACCGGCGCCATTGTCGACGCGCCTGTCGGCATGGGCCTGCTCGGCCGCGTCGTTGATGCGCTCGGCAACCCGATCGACGGCAAGGGCCCGATCAAGGCGACCGAACGCAAGCGCGTCGACGTCAAGGCGCCCGGCATCATTCCGCGCAAGTCGGTGAACGAGCCGATGTCGACCGGCCTCAAGGCCATCGATGCGCTGATCCCGGTCGGCCGCGGCCAGCGCGAGCTGGTCATCGGCGATCGTCAGACCGGCAAGACCGCGATCATCCTCGACACGATGCTGAACCAGAAGTCGGTGCACGAAAACGGCCCGGAAAAGGAAAAGCTCTACTGCGTCTACGTCGCCGTCGGCCAGAAGCGCTCGACCGTCGCGCAGTTCGTCAAGGTGCTGGAAGAGCGCGGCGCGCTTGAATATTCGATCGTCGTTGCCGCCACCGCTTCCGACCCGGCGCCGATGCAGTTCCTGGCGCCGTTCACCGGCGCCACCATGGGCGAATATTTCCGCGACAACGGCATGCACGCGCTGATCAGCTATGACGATCTGTCGAAGCAGGCCGTCGCCTATCGTCAGATGTCGCTGCTGCTGCGCCGCCCGCCGGGCCGCGAGGCCTATCCGGGCGACGTCTTCTACCTGCACTCGCGTCTGCTCGAGCGCGCCGCAAAGCTCAACGACGATCTGGGCGGCGGCTCGCTGACCGCGCTGCCGATCATCGAGACGCAGGCCAACGACGTGTCGGCCTACATCCCGACCAACGTGATCTCGATCACCGACGGCCAGATCTTCCTCGAAACCAACCTGTTCTTCCAGGGCATTCGTCCGGCGGTCAATGTCGGCCTGTCGGTGTCGCGCGTCGGCTCGTCGGCGCAGATCAAGGCGATGAAGCAGGTTGCCGGCTCGATCAAGGGCGAACTCGCTCAGTATCGCGAAATGGCGGCCTTCGCGCAGTTCGGCTCCGACCTCGACGCCGCCACGCAGCGCCTGCTGAACCGCGGCTCGCGCCTGACCGAACTCCTGAAGCAGCCACAGTTCTCGCCGCTCAAGGTCGAGGAGCAGGTTGCGGTGATCTTCGCCGGCGTCAACGGTTACCTCGACAAGCTGGCGATCAACCAGGTCGGCAAGTTCGAGCATGGCCTGCTCAGCCACATGCGCTCGGCCGGCAAGGACGTGCTCGACGGCATCCGCAAGGAGAAGGCGCTGTCGGATGATCTGCGCGCCAAGCTCAAGGCCGAGATCGACGCCTTCGCCAAGACCTTCGCCTAAGAAGAAGCCGGACGCACGGGATCAGGTTTGAAGCATGCCTTCATTAAAAGACCTTCGTAACCGTATCGCCTCGGTCAAGGCGACGCAGAAGATCACCAAGGCGATGCAGATGGTCGCCGCGGCGAAGCTGCGCCGCGCGCAGGAAGCGGCGGAAGCGGCGCGTCCCTATTCCGAGCGGATGGGCGCGGTGCTGGCCAACATCGCCCAGGCGATCGGCGGCGGCGGCGATGCTCCGGCGCTGATGACCGGCACCGGCAGGGACGACGTGCAACTGCTCGTCGTCTGCACCGCCGAGCGCGGCCTCTGCGGCGGCTTCAATTCGCAGATCGCCCGCCTTGCCCGCGACCACATCCGCAAGCTCCTGGCCGACGGCAAGCAGGTCAAGATCATCTGCGTCGGCAAGAAGGGCTACGACATTCTGCGCCGCGACTACGCATCGCTGATCCTTGAGCGCGTCGACCTGCGTGAAGTGCGGACGCTCGGCTTCGCCAATGCCGATGCCATCGCGAAGAAAGTCATCCACCTCTTCAACGAGGGCGGTTTCGACGTCTGCACACTGTTCTACTCGCAGTTCAAGTCGGTGATCAGCCAGATCCCGACGGCGCAGCAGATCATCCCGGCGGCGACTGCCGCTCCGGCTGCTGCCGAGGCGACCAATGGCGGCAACGCCGTCTACGAATACGAGCCGGAACCGGGCGAGATCCTCTCCGACCTCATCCCGCGCAACATCTCGGTCCAGATCTTCCGCGCGCTGCTCGAAAACGCAGCCGGCGAGATGGGCGCCAAGATGAGCGCCATGGACAATGCGACGCGCAACGCCGGCGACATGATCAACAAGCTGTCGATCACCTACAACCGCCAGCGGCAGGCGCAGATCACCAAGGAATTGATCGAAATCATTTCGGGCGCCGAGGCGCTCTAGTCGCGGGCCCATGTGGAGGTCGCTGACCTCCATGCGGACAGCGCGAGAAACAGAAAGACGAAAAAGGGCAAAGACGATGGCGAAAGCAGCGACTCCGAAGACCGCCGCCAAGGCGGCACCGGCCAAGGCTCCGGCAGCAGCCGCGAAGGCCGCTCCGGCCAAGAAGGCGGCGGCACCGGCCAAGGCAGCACCGGCCAAGGCGGCGAGCGTCGCCGTCAAGAAGACCGGCGCCGTCGGCAAGGTCCGCCAGGTCATCGGCGCCGTCGTCGACGTGCAGTTCGGCGACCACCTGCCGGCGATCCTGAACGCGTTGGAAACCTCCAATGTCGGCAACCGCCTCGTGCTCGAAGTGGCCCAGCATCTCGGCGAGAACACCGTGCGCTGCATCGCCATGGACTCCACCGAAGGCCTGGTCCGCGGCCAGGAGGTCTATGACACCGGCGCGCCGATCTCGGTGCCGGTCGGTCCCGGCCTGCTCGGCCGCATCATCAACGTCATCGGCGAGCCGGTCGACGAGGAAGGCACGGTCGACGGCGTCGAACAGCGCGCCATCCACCAGCCGGCTCCGGCCTATGTCGACCAGTCGACGGAAGCGCAGATCCTGGTCACCGGCATCAAGGTGCTCGACCTGCTCGCTCCTTACGCCCGCGGCGGCAAGATCGGCCTGTTCGGCGGCGCCGGCGTCGGCAAGACGGTGCTGATCCAGGAACTGATCAACAACGTCGCCAAGGCGCATGGCGGCTTCTCGGTGTTCGCCGGCGTCGGCGAGCGCACCCGCGAAGGCAACGACCTCTATCACGAGTTCATCGAATCGGGCGTCAACAAGAAGGGCGGCGGCGCCGGCTCCAAGGCCGCTCTCGTCTACGGCCAGATGAACGAGCCGCCGGGCGCCCGCGCCCGCGTCGGCCTAACCGGCCTCACCGTTGCCGAGTACTTCCGCGACCAGGGCCAGGACGTGCTGTTCTTCGTCGACAACATCTTCCGCTTCACGCAGGCGGGCTCGGAAGTGTCGGCGCTGCTCGGCCGTATTCCTTCGGCCGTGGGCTATCAGCCGACGCTGGCCACCGACATGGGCGCGCTGCAGGAGCGCATCACCACGACGACCAAGGGCTCGATCACCTCGGTGCAGGCGATCTACGTGCCGGCCGACGACTTGACCGACCCGGCGCCGGCGACCTCGTTCGCTCACCTTGACGCCACCACCGTGCTCAACCGCGCGATCTCGGAAAAGGGCATCTACCCCGCCGTCGATCCGCTCGACTCGACCTCGCGCATGCTCGACCCGATGGTCGTCGGCGAGGAGCACTACCAGGTTGCGCGCCAGGTGCAGTCGATCCTCCAGCGCTACAAGTCGCTGCAGGACATCATCGCCATCCTGGGCATGGACGAGCTGTCGGAAGAGGACAAGCAGACCGTCGCCCGCGCCCGCAAGATCGAGCGCTTCCTGTCGCAGCCGTTCTTCGTCGCCGAAGTGTTCACGGGCTCGCCGGGCAAGCTGGTCGACCTCGCCGACACCATCAAGGGCTTCAAGGGCCTCTGCGCCGGCGACTACGACCACCTGCCGGAAGCCGCGTTCTACATGGTCGGCGGCATCGAGGAAGCGGTCGAGAAGGCTCAGCGCCTGGCGGCTGAAGCGGCGTAATTTTCCAACTTGGTAGCGCGGGCGGTTCTGTCCGCGCTACTTCGATCCAAGCGTTTGTGAGACACCATGGCTGAAGCTTTCAAGTTCGAACTGGTCTCGCCGGAGCGCCTGCTGGTTTCCGAAGAGGTCGAGTCCGTCGTCATTCCGGGCGCCGAAGGCGAGATGACCGTGATGGCCTTGCACGCGCCGGTCATGACCACGATCAAGCCGGGCGTCGTCACAGTGAAGACCGTCGGCGGCAAGGAAGAGCGCTACGTGGTGTTCGGCGGCTTCGCCGACATCGTGCCTTCGGGTTGCACGCTGCTTGCCGAATCGGCGGTGGCGGTCGGCGACATCGACCGTGCCGACCTCGCCCGCCGCATCCAGGAAGCCAAGGAAGACGCCGCCGACGCCAAGGACGACCAGGCGCGCAGCAAGGCGGAACAATTCCTTAGCCAGCTCACCACGCTGGAAGGCGCCATCCTGCCGGCCTGAGACCAGGCTTCCACCGGTGATTGAAAAAAGCGGGCTTGTCCCGCTTTTTTGTTTGCCTGGCCGTCCAATGGCAACGACTATTCATCGCGCCAAATGGTAAGCATGTCCGCAGGCAAACAGGCGCGAGCGCCTCCCTAAAGGAATCTCGGCTTAGTCAGCCTCAATGCCGTCTATGCCAAGCGCGGCGAAGGCCAGGATGGGGCCGTCGCGGCGCAAGTGGACGAGATGGACAGCCACGAGTTCAATCAAGGTCTGGCGTTCGGGGTGGTCCCTGGCGAAACCTGCGAGATCGAACACAGCCGTCACGGTTTCGTTCGCCGGCAGCTGCTGGCTCAAAAGTTCCGTCAGCGGCGCGTCGAGCGGATCCGTGAAATGGGCTTCCGGCAAGGCCTTGCCGCGCGCCGCGCAGGCGGCGATCCAGGCGGCCACCACCAGTGTGAGATGGACCATTTCGGTGCCGGCTTCCAGGCACTCCAAGACTGACGCCACGATGCGCTGCGGCAGTTTCTGGCTGCCGTCATTGGCGATCTGCGCGGTGCGGTGGGCAAGCGCGGTGTTCGAAAAGCGTTGGGCGAGTTCCGCCGTATAGGCGCTGGTGTCGAGCCCGGCGTCCTCGGGCAGCGTCGAAATGGCCTCGGCCCACAGGCGATCGACGAACTGCCGGATCGCCGGATCGGCGAAGGCGCGGTCGACGGTCGCATGGCCGCTGAGCAGGCCGAGATAGGCGATGCCCGAATGCGAACCGTTGAGCAGTCTCAGCTTCATGTCCTCGAAGGGACCGACATCGGCGACCATGGTGACGCCGAATTTTTCCCAGGCCGGCCTGCCTGCTGGAAAATCGTCTTCGACCACCCATTGGCAGAACGGCTCGGTCATCACCGGCCAGGCATCCTCGACGCCGAGCTCGACCGCGATGCGTGTCCGGTCGGCGTCCGTGGTCGCCGGCACGATGCGGTCGACCATGCTCGAGGGGAAGGCCACGTCGTTTGCGATATGGCTGGCAAGAGGGGCATCGCCCTGTGGGGCGAGCTGGACATCGCCCTGTCGGGCGAGTCCTTGATCGCGAAGCGCTGCGAACTCGATCAGCAGCCGGTGCAGCGTGGCGCCGTTGGCCGGCAGGTTGTCGCAGCAAAGCACGGTGAAAGCCGGCGTGCCGGCGGCGCGGCGGCGCGCCAGCGCTTCGGTCAGGAAACCATGCGCCGTGCGCGGCAATCCCGGATTGGCCAGATCGTGGACGATGTCGGGGTGGGTTTCGTCGAGCCGGCCGTCGGCTGCCCTCAGATAGGCCTTCTCGGTGATGGTCAGCGTGACGATGCGGGTGCGCGGGTCGATCAGCGCGGCCAGCACCGCGCCTGGGTCCTCGGGCGCCACCAGCATCGACTGGATCGAGCCGATGACGCGCAGGCTCTCGCCGCCGCTGTCGCGGATCGCCAGCGTGTAGAGTCCGTCCTGCGGCGCCAGCGCATCGCGTGTGTCGGCGCTGCGCAGCGAGACGCCGACAATGCCCCAGTCACGCTCTCCCGCCGCCAGGCAGTCGTCGACATAGGCGGCCTGGTGGGCACGGTGGAAGGCGCCGACTCCGAGATGGACAATGCCCGGCGCGATGTCGTCCCGATCGTAGGCGGGAACCGAAGCCTGATTTGGCAAGGACCGCAGCGTCCCATCGGAGAGGCGGTCGTGGGTCATGGCACCAAAAACGCTGGGAGGTTTCGGCGGAGCGGCATGCGGATGTCCCCGTGCGATGGATCGGATGCGGGGTATCATCTGTTCCCCAATGCCGCAAGCAGGCGGGTGGATGCCGGCCGCGTTGACATCGTTCCTGCCCGACCGTACCGATTGTCCCATCCTTTGGGAGCGTCTATGTCCATGATCGCGCTGACCGATCCGGATCTGCTGTTCCCCTCCGAGGCGGATGCGCGCGTTGCCGGCGCGCTTTGCGCCGGCGTGGAAAAGCTGCCCATCGTCAGCCCGCACGGTCATACACAGGCGAACCGGCTTTTGCGCGGCTTGGACGCGATCGCGGAGGCACTGCGTCATCGATGACAGACAAATGTTGGATATCATGAGCAGTACAGGGCCCGATCTTTCCGCCTTCAGCCTCGCCGGCAAGCGCATCCTGGTCACCGGCGCCAATACCGGCATCGGCCAGGGCATCGCGGTGTCGGTCGCGCGTGCGGCACGGTGGTCGGCGTCGGCCGCTCGGCGATGGATGAGACCGCCGAAAGGATAGAGGCGGCCGGCGGACACTTCGAGGCGGTGCGCTGCGACCTTGCCGACTCGACGGCAGCGCAGGCGATGCTCGACCGGGTCTGGCACGACAGCGGATCGCTCGACGGCCTGGTCAACAATGCCGGTATCATAAGGCGGGCCGATGCGGTCGAGCTGACCGAAGCCGACTGGGACGACGTCATCGACGTCAATCTGAAGACGGTGTTCATGCTGAGCCAAGGCTTTGCCCGGAATGTGCTTGCCGAACCTGGACGGCGCGGCAAGATCGTCAACATCGCTTCGGTGCTGAGTTTCCAGGGCGGCATCCGCGTCGCCTCCTACACGGCCTCCAAGCACGGCGTGCTCGGCATCACCCGGCTGCTCGCCTGCGAGTGGGCGCAAAAGGGCATCAACGTCAACGCCGTCGCGCCCGGCTATATCGAGACCAACAACACCGAGGCGCTGCGCGCCGATCCCGATCGCAGCGCTTCGATCCTGGCGCGCATCCCGGCCGGGCGTTGGGGTCGGCCGGAGGACATCGGCGACGCCGCCGCGTTCCTGCTCGCGCCGGCGTCCGACTATATGCACGGCGCCGTAGTGCCGGTGGATGGCGGATGGCTGGCGCGCTGAGAGAGGCGAGATGACCGTGACGAAGATATTCTCGTATGCCGGCGAGGCAGCATGGACGCCGACGCAGGACGGCAACCGCCGGCGCGTGCTCGTCCACACCGACGAGCTGATGATGGTCGAGTTCGGCTTCGACAAGGGTGGCGTCGGCGCGCTGCATTCGCATCCGCATGTGCAGGCGAGCTACGTCGCCGAAGGCCGCTTCGAGGTGACCGTCGACGGCCGCACCGAAGTCCTGGAAGCGGGCAGCAGCTTCATCGTTCCGTCCAATCTGCTGCACGGCGTCAGGGCGCTGGAGGCCGGGCGCCTGGTCGACAGCTTCACGCCGCACCGCGCCGATTTCCTCGGCTGATTTCTTGACGGGGATCTAGCGGGGCAAGGCGTGGTCGCGTCGGCTCGCGGCGAGCAAGCGATGGGTGGCCTCGATAATCGCCTCGGCGGGCGTATCGGAGACTTTAGCCGATCTCCCGCGCCTTGGCGCGGTGACCACCTCGACGGTGTTCGACAGCGGCCGCCACCGCTCCATGTTGGCGCCGTTGTTGATGATCACCGTCGGGGTCATGACCGTGGCAAACAGATGGCCCAGCCCGCCTTCCATGCCGACGTAGGCGGCCGCCATTTCGCCGAGCGCAAGCAGCAGGTCGCTGAACGCCTCGGCGTCGAGCCCAAGCTCCGGGCCGACCAGTTGAAGACGGGGTTCCTTCGCGGCAAGGGTCTGCGGGCTCGGTCCGCTGCCGGGGGTGACCAGATACAGCACCTGGTAGCCGGCATCGATGAGGTTGCCGGCGACGGCGGCGACCTGGGCGTCGCCCATGAACTTGTTGCCCTTGGCGTTGCCGCCAAGAAGGATCAGCGGACGCTGGTCCGCGCCGCGTAACTGACGCGCCAGGGCGCGGGCGGCCTGCGGAACGTCCAGCCTGTGGTCGAATGGCAGATGCCTGCCGGCCAGCCGCTCCACCAGCCGATGGTAGCGCCAGGCATTGTGTTCGGGACGCAGCGTCCATCTGATGCCCGGACGCCAGGACAGCATATAGCCGGCAAAATTGGGCTCGTAGCGAACGCCGCGGCCGATGAGCTGCAATCTGGTCACCAGCAGGCCGGGCACGCCGGTGCGGAAATCGACCAGCGTCGTTTGTCCGCCGCGCGGCTTGAACTCGGCGAGAACAGCCGAAAGCGGCGTCACCGGCCTGAAATCGTCGATGAGGGAAGCGACGTGCTTGCGCAAGACACCGGTAAGCGAGGAGTTGCCCATTGTGCCATAGACGATGTGGCTCTGCGGGAAGGCCGTTCTTGCGGCGCGCAATGCCGGCAGCCTTAGCAATCCGTCGCCGAGGGCGTCGTTGCGGGCGTAGAAGATCAGCAGCGGTGCGGTCGAATCCATGCCGGTGCGGAACCCTTGGCTCAGGGCGGAAATGGGCCTCGATCAAGGCGCGCTCTGGTCCAGCCGCTGATACTGAAGCCGTCCTGGCGAGTCAAAGGCGATCTGCCGCGCATCCAGGAACAGAAAACCCGCGCCTCCGGGGAGGCGCGGGTATGTTGCCTGGGCGCGTGTCGCGCCGCGGTACTCAGAACATCACCGCAGGACTGGGACGGTGCCGCAACATGGTGAAGATAGGTTTAACGCGGGCTCGATCGAGGTTCTCCAGCCTGTGGATAAGCCAGGCCATTTGCAGGCCTCTGGAAATGCACGTATCTGACCATGTACGCGGGCGGAGAGGCAAAGCTTGAACGAAGGCCGCAAAGAGGCTTTTCAGCTTGGGACTCGCGTGGTCCTGGCAGCGCGGCGGCACGGACCCATCGTCACGCCGGGCATGCTGCCGGGCGACGATGGCGCCAACATCAACGGCCCGTCGCTGATCAGGGTCCCCGACTGGCTGCCGGGCCGGCTCGGCGCCTATTATCTCTATTTCGCCCACCACACGGGCACCTACATCCGGCTTGCCTATGCGGATTCGCCGCGGGGCCCGTGGAGGATCCATCCAGGCGGGGCGCTGTCGCTCGACCAGTGCCCGTTCCTGAGAGAACACATCGCTTCGCCGGACGTCCATGTCGACGATCAGGGCCGCCGCCTGGTCATGTATTTTCACGGACCGACCGAGGCCGGCGGCCGCAGGCAGACGAGTTTTGCCGCGACCTCGCCCGACGGCATCCATTTCGAGCCCCATCCGGAGCCGCTCGGACCATCCTATGCGCGGATCTTCCGTCACGACGGCTGGTGGTACGGACTTTTCGGCACTGGCGCCGTCAGGCTGTCGCGCTCCAGCGACGGGCTTTCGGGCTTCGAGCCGGGCCCCGTGCTGTTGCCTGCCTCGGGCCGCCGTCTCTCCCCCAGGCATGTCGCCGTGCAGACATGCGGCGAGCAGCTCAGGATCTACTACACGCGCCGGGGCGATGCGCCGGAGCGGATCCTCTACGGGACCGTCGATCTTGCCCGCGACTGGCGCAGCTGGAAGGTGCAGGGCAAGGCCGAGCTGCTGCGGCCATCATGCGGGTTCGAAGGCAACGACGAGCCCGTCCGGCGCAGCCGCATGGGAGCGGCAAAAGGCCGCGAAAACGCCCTGCGCGATCCGGCGATCTTCGAGGAAGACGGCCGGACATGGCTGCTTTATGCCGTCGCCGGCGAGAGCGGCATCGCGCTGGCCGAAATCCATCAAGAGCATGAGGGGATGGCGGAACGGCTTGCCAGAACCCTTCGCCGGGCCGCCTCGCCGCTGTCGGAACGGCTTCGACGCCTCGGCATCCGGACCAAGGCGCCCAGGCGGATATTCATCGCCGGCTGCGCGCGCAGCGGAACCACGCTCGCTCGCCGGCTGATGGGCTGCTTCGACGGTACCTATGTCCATGAATTCGAATCGCCGTTCCCGAAGCTGCTCGAACTGAAGCGCCCGCATGCCAATCTCGTCGTCAAGCGCACCGCCGAGAGCCATGAGCTGCTATGGCAACTTCCCGCCGGCATCGGCCTCATCTATTGCGTGCGCCATCCTTTCGACGTGCTGACCAGCGCGCATCCGCAGACGGTGCATCTGCGCCCCTTCCATGTCACGACCGAACGCTGGGAGGCGGAGTATGCCGGTTTGATCCGGTTGCGCGAAGCCCAGCCGGCGCGACAGATCCTCTATTTGCGCTATGAAGACCTGATTGCCGAGCCGGATGCCGAACAGGCGCGGATCGCCGGCGCGTTCGGCATTGCGCCGGCGATCCGCTTCAGCGCCGATGCGAACAATCCGATCCGCGCAACCTCGTTGCGGAAATGGGAACGCAATGCGGCGCTCAGGACCTATCTCCAGGGTCTGCCGCCGGCCTTCCTCGCCCGCGTCGAGATGTTCTGCCGCGAATTCGGTTATGAGCTGCCGGCGGATGTGAGCGCCGGAAGGGGCGAACCTGGAGAGTGAGTCGCATCATCGAGCGCCAGCGCACGATCCGCCCGCTGGAAGCCGACCAGAACGCAGGCGACGTACGCGGCGGGTGGCGCCCGGGCGATCTTGCCTTTAAGACCATGGCCTCGACCAAACCGGGGACCATCGGGTGATGCACAGATCGGCGGCGAGCGTCCCGGCGGATGGACGGGATGCCAAGCATCGCGTCCTCAAGGACGTGTTCGGTTTCGACGATTTTCGTCCCGGCCAGGCCGCGGTGATGGAGGCGCTGCTTGCCGGGCGCCACGTGCTGGCAGTGATGCCGACCGGCGCCGGCAAGTCGCTCTGCTACCAGGTCCCGGCGCTGGTGCTGGGCGGGCTCACCATCGTCGTGTCGCCGCTGGTGGCGCTGATGCAGGACCAGGTCGCGGCGCTGCGCCTGGC
>NZ_RZOF01000340.1:0-6729 GCF_003998955.1 Mesorhizobium sp. M4B.F.Ca.ET.017.02.2.1
AGCTCGGTCTGGCCGCTGCGGCCGGCGAAATCGACGAGCAGCGAGGCCCATTCGAAATGATGGCCGGGCTCGGTCCAGCTGCCCTTCTCGCCGGCCACCGGCTTCCAGCCGTCGTCGAAATGTTCGCCGAGCGTCCAGCTTTCCGGATCGAAAAAGTGGCTGCGGAAGAGGTCGATGATCTGCGCCGCGCGGCGCAGATAGGCGCGCTCGCCGGTCGCCTGATGCCAGGCGAGGAAGGCTTCGAGCAGATGCATATGCGGGTTGGAGCGCCGCTCGCCTTCGCCGTCGGACGTTTCGAGGAAGCCGGTCATGCGGCTGTCCTCGAGATGGGCGTCGAGAAAAGCAAAGGTCTCCTCGCCGAGCCGGAGCGCGTCGGGATGACCCGATATATGGGCGTGCGCCAGCGCCAGAAGCACGCAGGAATGGTCGTAGGCGTCCTCGGCCGGGTCGGCGACCGAGCCGTCGATGTTGAGCGTGCGCACCCAGCCGCCCCTTGCGGTGCGGCCCTTGCCGGTCATGAAATCGATGCCATGGGCGATCAGCCGGTCGGCCGGGCCGGTCCAGCCGCGTTCCTTGGCCACCGCGAAAGCATAGACCTGGCGCGCCTGCGTGCGCATGCGCTTGGGCTTCATCAGCGGCGAGCCGTCGAAGCCGAGCGCCTCATGGAAGCCGCCATGACGCTCGTCGACGCCCGACGTCGACCACAGCGGCAGCGTCTCGTCGAACAGCCAGTGATGTACGCGCTGCCGCCAGGCGCCGCTTTCGATGACGCGGTCATGCGCCGGCGTGAAGCGGGTTTCCAGGCGACCCGACTTCTCCAGCTGCTCGACGATCTTCTTGACGTGCTGGCCGTGGCTGACCGGCGCCACGAAAGTGGCGTCGGCGGTCGAGACGATGGCGACGTCCTTCATGCCGATGGCCGAGAGCAGCCGGCCCTCGCCGCGAATGTAGGAATTCTCGCAATCGATGGCGACGACATCGCCGACGATGACGTTGCCTTGATTGTCGGAGGGCCCGACATCGAGCAGCGACTGCCAGGAGCCGAGATCGTTCCAGCGGAAGCCGGCCGGCACCATGGCGATGCCCTTGGCACGCTCCATGATGGCGTAGTCGATCGAGGTCGATGGGATGGCGGAATAGAGTTCCAGCGGCATATAGAGACCGGAAAGATCCGATGTCGCCGCCTTATAGGCGGCTTCGGTGGCCTGCCAGATATCAGGCGCGAAAGCCGCGAAGGCGTCGCGCATGGCGCCGGCGCGAAACAGGAAGATGCCGGTGTTCCAGTAGAAGGTTCCGGCTTCGAGATAGGTTTGCGCGGTGGCGAGGTCGGGCTTCTCGACGAAACGCGAGACATCGAACACACCGTCCCTGTCGGCGGCGACCTCTATATAGCCGTAGCCGGTCTCGGGCTGGGTCGGCTTGATGCCGAACACCACCAGGCGGCCGGCATGAGCCGCCACGGCCCCGGCTTCAACACTGCGCCAGAACTGCTCCGCGGTCGAAATCTCGTGATCGGACGGCACCACCAGCACCAGGCTGTCGCCGAATTCGGACAGCGTGCGCAATGTGGCGAGCGCGACGGCGGCCGCGGTGTTGCGTCCGGTCGGCTCGAACAGCGGGCCGCCGCCGGCAAGATCGAGGCCTGCGAGGTCGGCATGGACGCGCTCGGCGTGGCGCTCGGCGGCGATCAGGAAGATCGGCGTTTCGCCGGCCGGCCTTGCCGCCAGCCGGCGCAGGGTCTTGGCCAGCATCGAACCGTCGCCGGAAAAATCGTGGAACTGCTTGGGATTGTCCTCGCGCGACAGCGGCCAGAGCCGCGAGCCGACGCCGCCACTCATGACGAAACTGACAATGCGCTCGCTCATCCGGGTCTCGCAATCAGAAGTTGGTCGCATGGGTACGCACAGCTTTATGCACTGTTTACCCGATTCGAAATCCGCTCGGTCGCCAGATCGATGAACGCCTTGACCAGGGGCGACAGGTGGCGGCTGCTCGGATAGAGGACGTAAAGACCGCCGGCCGGCGTGGTGTGATCCCCAAGGACGCGGCGCAGCCGCCCCTCGCCGATC
Source organism: Mesorhizobium sp. M4B.F.Ca.ET.017.02.2.1 (assembly GCF_003998955.1). Classification (NCBI taxonomy): domain Bacteria; kingdom Pseudomonadati; phylum Pseudomonadota; class Alphaproteobacteria; order Hyphomicrobiales; family Phyllobacteriaceae; genus Mesorhizobium; species Mesorhizobium sp. M4B.F.Ca.ET.017.02.2.1. The sequence goes on from NZ_RZOF01000340.1 coordinate 2,070, forward strand.
AGCGCGTCCGCCATTCCGTAGGGCAATTGAGCGATGCCGTAGCCGGCAATGGCGGCGGCGACGACAGCCTGCATCTCGTTGGCGGCGAAGCGCCCGGATACCGTGACCGTCTCCTGGCCTTGCGGCCCGTCCAGGACCCAGTGAGCGCCGGCTGCCGAGGGGCCGGCAATGACGCAGTGGTGATGAGCGAGATCCGCCGGCGCTTCCGGTGCTCCATGGCGCGCCAGATAGTCCGGGCTGGCGCAGAGATGCCTGTGCGTCGAGCCGAGCTTGCGGGCGATCAGCGTCGAATCCTGCAAGACGCCAGTGCGGAAGGCGAGATCGATCCCGTCCTCAACCAGGTTGAGCTTGTCGTCGGTCAGGCGAAGCTCGACCTTGGTCTTCGGATAGATCTCGAGAAACTCGACCACGGCGCGGTTGAGGAAATAGGCGCCGAAACCGACGGGCGCCGAGATACGGATCGTGCCCGATGGTTCCGCGTTCGCCTCGGCAAGGCGCAGATTGGCCTCTTCGATCGCCCGCAGTGCCTGGCTGCTCTGCTCGTAATAAAGGCGCCCAGCATCCGTCATGTTGAGGCTGCGGGTCGTGCGCTGCAGCAGGCGGACGCCGAACTCGCGCTCGAGCGCGGCAATGCGGCGGCTGACCGTCGTCTTTGGCATGGCAAGCAGGCGCGCGGCGGCGGTGAAGCTGCCGGTTTCCACAACGCGGGCAAAAACCGCGATGTCGTTGAGGTCGATCATTGTATCCAAGAGTGGGACAAAGTTTTCCAATTATAGGTGATTATGCATCAATGCCGCAAACCCTAACTTTGCTCCACGCAAACACGGAGCAAACAGATGACCATCAAAAGAGACATTCTGGTGACCGGCGCCACCGGCCAGCAAGGCGGCGCGGTCGCGCGCGCTCTTCTTGCCAAGGGCCACGGCGTCAAGGCGTTGACGCGCTCGCCGGACGGCAAGGCGGCGCGGCAACTGGCGACCGCCGGCGCCGAAATCGTGGCCGGCGATCTATCCGACGCCGCCTCCATCATCAAGGCTGCGAGCGGCGTCGACACCATGTTCCTGATGGGCACCATGACCGAGGCCGGCATGGAGGAAGAGACCCGCCAGGGTATCCTTGCCGCCGACGCGGCGAAGGCTGCCGGCGTCGGGCATCTCGTCTATTCGTCCGTCGCCGACGCCAACAAGAAAACCGGCATCCCGCATTTCGAAAGCAAATATCTGGTCGAGCGGCATATCGAGCGGCTCGGCATCCCCTATACGATCAGCGCCCCGGTCGCCTTCATGGAGAATTTCGTCGCCCCCTGGTCGATCGGCGCGCTGGCCCAGGGCACGCATGCTTTCGCGGTGCCCGCCAAGCGCAGGCTGCAGCTGGTCGCGCTGGCGGACATCGGCGCCTTCGTCGCGGCGCTGATCGAGCGTCGCGAACGGGTATTCGGCAAGCGCTTCGATTTCGCCGGAGATGAATTGTCCGGCGAAGAGCAGGCGAAAATCCTGTCGCAGGCCATCGGCCGCCCGATCGGCTACCAGGAGGTCCCGATCGCCATGGCCCGCCAGCAGAACGAGGATGCGGCGTTGATGTTCGAATGGTTCGACAGCGTCGGCTACGACGTCGACATCCCCGGCTTGCACAAGGAATTCCAGGAGGTGCGCTGGCACAGCTTTGCCGACTGGGCGCGCGCGTTCGACTGGAGCATGCTCGATCGGTCAGCCGCCTGATTGCGCTGGGTTTCGGCAAGCGGATCAGCCAGCCCATCGTGCTGGTCCGCTTGCCCTTTTCGCGCAGCGGATCGCTGAGCCAGCCCGAAGATTTCAACAGTCCGCGGCGAATGTGACGAAATGCGACAGACGTACTGCCATTGGCGCTTGCAGGATCGAAAAGCGGCGGCTATAAGCCCGCGGTCTGGTCACGGAGTGTAGCGCAGTCTGGTAGCGCACATCGTTCGGGACGATGGGGTCGCAGGTTCAAATCCTGCCACTCCGACCAGAAAAACAAGCACTTGGCTGCTTGTTGCCTCCCGCTCCCGAAATCACCCGTCTGCGCCGCAAATCGAGCGGAACGGCCTCTGGCCTTCCATTGTGCTCGACAACAGGCTCTCGCTTTGACCTAATGGCGCCCTACCCTGGTTCGACGGGCGTGCGGGACTGAGGAACGGCGAGAGCAGGTGAAAGTATGAAGTCCGCGCCGACGGCAGCACTCCTGTTTACTTTGATCACCGTGCTGCTCGTTGCGGTTGGCTGCTCCTCGAGGCTTGCCTCGATCGATTCGGACAAATACGACCGCATGAGCTGCCCGGAACTCAACGTCGCGCTCGGCGACACCGCCACCGGGATCTCGCAAACCGCCATCGCACGCGGCAAGGTCGCCAATACCAGCGTGCCGAACTGGCTGCTCGGCGGCGAGCGCGTGAAGACGGTCGTGGCCAACCGCGAAACGGCCAGGATCGAACGGATGCAGCAACAGCAGCAGGCGATCGTCGCGGCAAGAAAGCGGCAGTGCACGTCGTAGCGTTGTGCGGCTGGGCACAGGGCCGCTGCCTTACGCGCTCATCCGAAATCGCGCCGTATCGATCGCGGCGTTCATCAGCGTCTGGGTGTAGCCGGCCTGCGGATTGCTGAAGATGTCTTCCGTCGGCCCTTCCTCGACGATCTTGCCCTGCTTCATGACGATGATGTAGTCGGCCATGGCGCGGACCACGGCGAGGTCGTGGCTGATGAACAGGTAGGACAGTTCGTGGTCGGCCTGCAGCTTGCGCAGCAGCTCCACGATCTGCTTCTGCACCGAGCGGTCGAGCGCCGAGGTCGGCTCGTCAAGCACCACCAGCCTCGGCTTCAGGATCATGGCGCGGGCGATGGCGATGCGCTGGCGCTGGCCGCCCGAGAATTCGTGCGGATAGCGGTTGCGCGAATTGGGATCCAGCCCGACTTCGCGCAGCGCCTCGACCGCGCGCTGGTCGCGCTGCTTGCCGGTGAGCGACGGCTCGTGCACCAACAGCCCTTCGGTGATCACCTGGCCGACGGTCATGCGCGGCGACAGCGAGCCGAACGGATCCTGGAAAACGAGCTGCAATTGCCGCCTGAGTGGCCGCATCGCCTGGCGGTCGGCGTCGGAGATGTCGCGGTCGCCGAAGCGGATCAGGCCCTCGCTGGGCAACAGCCTGAGCAGCGCGCGGCCGAGCGTCGACTTGCCGGAACCGGATTCGCCGACGATACCGATCGTCTGGTTGCGTTTCAGGCGGATCGAGATGTTGTCGACGGCGCGCAGCATCAGCGGCTCGCCGGCGAGGAAGCCGCCGCCGATCCTGAACACCACCTCGACATTGCGGCCCTCGAGCACCGGGGTACCGGCCGGCGGCGGCGCCTTGGAGCCGGTCGGCTCGGCCGCCAGCAGCATCTTGGTGTAGGCGTGCTGCGGGTTGGCGAAGAGCGCTTCGGCCTCGCCCTCCTCCACCACCTCGCCCTGGCGCATGACATAGACGCGGTCGGCGAAGCGCCTGACGATGCCGAGATCGTGGGTGATGAAGACGATGGCCATGCCGAGCTTGCGCTGCAATTCGGCGAGCAGCATCAGGATCTGCGCCTGGATGGTGACGTCGAGCGCCGTCGTCGGCTCGTCGGCGATCAGGATGTCGGGATCGTTGGCCAGCGCCATCGCGATCATGACGCGCTGGCGCTGGCCGCCCGACATTTCGTGCGGATAGGATTTCATCCTCCGTTCGGGATCGGGAATGTGCACGAGCCGCAAGAGCTTCAGCGCCTCCTCGCGCGCTTCCGCCGCGCCCAGCCCGCGATGCCTGCGGATCGGTTCGATCAGCTGGTTGCCGATCGAATAGAGCGGATCGAGCGAGGTCATCGGCTCCTGGAAGATCATGCTGATCTTGCGGCCGCGCACCTTGTTGAGCTCGCTCTTGCTCATCGTCAAAAGGTTGCGGCCGCGATAGTCGACGGCGCCTGTTGCCTCGCCGTTGGAGGCCAGCAGGCTCATCGCGGCCATCATGGTCTGGCTCTTGCCGGAGCCGGATTCGCCGACCACGGCGACGGTCTCGCCGGCCCTGACGTTGATGTTGATGCCCTTGACCGCCTCGACCGCACCGTCGAGGGTGCGGAAGCGGACGCGAAGGTCCCTGACGTCGAGGATCGTTTCGGCAGCGGCCATGTCAGCGGTCCTTCGGGTCGAGCGCGTCGCGCAGGCCGTCGCCGACGAAGTTCAGCGCGAACAGCGTCGAAACGAGGAAGAAGGCGGGGAACAGAAGCAGCCAGTTGGCGCTGCCGATGTTCTTGGCGCCGACCGAGATCAGCACGCCCCAGCTGGTCATCGGCTCCTGCACGCCGAGGCCGAGGAAGGACAGGAAGCTTTCCAGGATGATGACCTGCGGCACCAGCAGGGTCATGTAGATCACCACCGGGCCTAGCAAATTGGGGATGACGTGACGCATCAGGATGCCGCGCTGGCCGACACCCATGGCTTCGGCGGCCTGGACATATTCCTGCCTTCGGATCGACAGCGCCTGGCCGCGCACGATGCGTGCCATGTCGAGCCACAGCACGGCGCCCACCGCCAGGAACATCAGGACGAAGTTGCGGCCGAAGAACACCACCAGCATGATGACGAAGAAGATGAAGGGCAGCGAATAGAGCACGTCGACGAGGTGATGATGCGC
>NZ_RZOF01000341.1:0-6696 GCF_003998955.1 Mesorhizobium sp. M4B.F.Ca.ET.017.02.2.1
ATTTCCGGGCGCCTGCGGCCAGACCAGCGACACCGTCTCGGCGAGGTCGCCGACATAGTCGTAGGAATAGCCGAACAGCACCGGGTCCATGCGCTCGACCACCAGCGCCCGCAGCATCGCCGGCTTCACCGCCGCGATCGACAGGTCCCCGGTGATCGCTGCCAGCGCCAGCCCGCGGTCCGGGTCTTCGACGCTGCGGAAATAGTCGGTCAGCAGCGTCAGCTTGCCGTTGCGCGACGGCGTCAGCACGAGGCGGTCGAGGAGCTCGGCGAAGCGGTTCATGGCTGGGCGCTCTGCGCAAATTGCGAAAGCTGGCGCGAGGCCCCCCTCTCTGGCCTGCCGGCCATCTCCCCCTCAAGGGGGGAGATCGGATGTCGCGCCGGCTTTCGCCAATCTCCAGCGCCGCGAGGGATGCGTCGGCATCGAAACTGCCAATCTCCCCCCTTGAGGGGGAGATGTCCGGCAGGACAGAGAGGGGGGCCGTAGAGCGCTGCGATGGCGACTGGCAAGCTATGTCCCATCAATCGCCCTCGTCCTCATAGCCCACCAGATGCAGCGGCCGCGCCGCGATGCCTTCCAGCTCGCACCAGCGCACCAGCGCTTCCTCGCGGCCGTGGGTCACCCAGATTTCCGAAGCACCAGTCTCCTTGATCGTGGCGGTCAGCTCGTCCCAGTCGGCATGGTCGGAGATGATCAGCGGCAGTTCGACGCCGCCCTGCTTGGCGCGCTGGCGGATGCGCATCCAGCCCGAGGCGAAGCAGGAGATCGGGTCGGGAAATCGCCGCGCCCAGCGGTCGGCGAAGGCCGCCGGCGGACCGACGACGATGGCGCCCGCGAAATCGTCCTTGCCGCCGCTGTCGACCGTTGCTGGGTCGAGCTGCCCGAGGTCGATGCCCTGGCTCTGGTAATATTCGCTGAGCTTCGCCAGCGCGCCATGGATATAGATCGGCCTGTCGTAGCCGCAGTCGCGCAAGAGCCGCATGACGCGCTGTGCCTTGCCGAGCGCATAGGCGCCGATCAGGTGCGAGCGCTCCGGAAACTGCGCCGCCGATTTCAGCAGCCGGACGATTTCCTCGGTGTCCGGCGGATGGCGGAACACCGGCAGGCCGAACGTCGCCTCGGTGATGAAGATGTCGCAAGGGATCGGCTCGAACGGCTGGCAGGTGGCGTCCTTCTGGCGCTTGTAGTCGCCGGAAGCGACGATGCGCATGCCCCGATGCTCGACTGCGATCTGCGCCGAGCCCAGCACATGGCCCGCCGGATGAAAGCTGACCGACACGCCGTTGAGGTCGATCGTCTCGCCGAGGACGGCGGCCTGCGTGGCCCCGGCAAAATCCTCGCCATAACGCAACGCCATGATGTCGAGCGTCTGCCGGGTCGCGAGCACCGAGCCGTGGCCGGAGCGCGCATGGTCGGAATGGCCGTGCGTGATCAGCGCGCGGGCCACCGGCCGCACCGGGTCGATGAAGAAATCGCCGGGCGGGCAGTAGAGGCCCTCGGGGCGGGGCTTGAGCAGGTCGCTGGCGCGCATGGCTTCAAGATAGTGGCTAAATCCGGCGCGGGAAGCCTGTTGCCAGAGACTGCTGACTCATCCTACAGCCAGTCGCCGGTCCGATCGCCGGTGGGATCCTTGCACCATGAAACCGTTCCAGGCCTCGTCCGGCGACCTGACCGCCGACCGCCGCGCCGACTTCGCCGAGATGCTCGGCGCCTCCGGCGATCCCACTGCTGCGGCGGAGCTGCTGCTCGGCGCGCTCGAGCTGGCGCCGCAATGGTCGGCCGGCTGGTTCCGCCTCGGCGAGATGCAGGAAGCCGCCGGCCAGCCCGAGCAGGCCGCGCAGGCCTGGGCGATGGCGATGCGGCTGGAGCCTGCGGACCGGCTGGGCGCCGCGCTGAAGCTGCAACTAATCGGCAAGGCGCCGGCTGCGGCAGCCCCGCCCAGCGCCTTCGTCGAGACCCTGTTCGACCAGTATGCAGCTACCTTTGAGGAGTCGCTCGTCGGCAAGCTCGGCTACCGGATGCCAGAATTCCTCGATCACGCCATTCGATCGGTCCGGCCGGGCCGCTTCTCTCTGGCGGTCGACCTCGGCTGCGGCACCGGCCTGATGGGCGAAAGGCTGCGGCCGATCGCCGACCGGCTGGAGGGCTGCGACATCTCGGCGGCCATGCTGAAGCAGGCGCGGGCCAAGGGCATTTACGACCGGCTCGTCAAGGCCGACCTGCAGGACTTTGCGTTTGCCGGCCCGAAGGCCGATCTGGTGGTGGCGGCCGACGTGTTCATCTATGTCGGCGCGCTCGAAGGCATTGTGAGCACCGTCGCCGGCATGCTTTCCGAGGATGGATTGTTTGCCTTCTCCGTCGAGACGCTGGCTGATGGAGAACTGGGCGGCGGCAACGGTTTCGCGCTGCGCCCGTCCCGCCGCTATGCGCATTCGCAAGGCTACGTGCGGGGCGTTCTGGCCGCCAGCGGCTTTTCGATCTTGTCGCTGGACAGCACGATCGTCCGCCACGACCGCCACGAGCCGATCGATGGCCTCGCCGTGGTGGCGGGGAAATCGTCGACGTCGTGAACCTGCGCCAGGTTCCTGCTGCGAAAAAGCCCGAATCTCGTGTCGGGGTTGTACGGGGCGGACACAGAAAGAGAGGGACACCATGCGCTGGAACATGATGGCCTTGGCCTCGTGCCTGGCAATGGCCGGCTGCGTCGGCGGCACCTCGATGGCAGAACGCCAGGACGAGGACGTTCAGTCCTCGCTGCAATATGACAGCGTGCCGTGCGATCAGCTGATTGCCCAGCGCAATGGGCTGGCCGAGCAAAATCACCTGCCGACGACCGCCAAGACGACCTTCTCCAACCCGGCCATGGGTTTCGGTCCGTTCACGCCCGACATGCGCTCCAAGGCGACGCGCGACAGCGACAGGGCAAGCGGCCAGATCGACGCCATGAACCGGTCGATCGAGCGCCGCGACTGCGGCCAGCCGAAAAAGAAGAACAAGTTCGAACTGCCCGGCTCGAAGCCGTCTTGAGGATTTAGTATCCGGCCTCGCGGTCGACGATATTGTCGAGCTTCTCGCCGCGCTCGTAAGCCGCCATCTGCCGCAGCATGATCGGCACCAGATGCACGGGATCGGAGGTCGCCGCCGCATGCGGCGTCACGAACACCTTCGGATGCGCCCATAGCGGGCTGGTCTTCGGCAACGGCTCGACCTCGAACACGTCGAGGCTCGCCTCCTTCAGCGTGCCGTCCTCCAGCGCGCGCAGGATGTCGGCATCCTTCTGCAGGCGTCCGCGTCCGGCATTGATCAGCACCGAGCCGCCGAGGCCGTTGCGCTTGCGCAGTTCCTTCAGAAGACTGTAGTTGACGATGCCTTGTGTCTGGGCCGTCAGCGGCAGCAGCACCACCAATATGTCGGTGGCGTTGAGGAAAGGGATCAGCCCGACCTCGCCCGCATAGGTGGAAACACCTTTCATCGGCCGCTCCGTCCGCGACCAGCCATTGACCGCGAAGCCCAGCGACAACAGCACCGACGCCGCCGCGCGGCCGAGATTGCCGAGCCCCATGATGCCGACCGAGATGTCGCCGGCCGGCCGCTGCGGCGGTTCGTGCCAGGTCTTCTTCTTCTGCTGCGCTTGATAGAGCATGCCCTGGCGGTGATGGTCGAGCACGCGCCAGACCACGTACTCGGTCATGTATTGGGTGAGGTTGTCGGCGACCACCTTGACGATCGGCACGTCGGGCAGGCCGGGATCGGCGAAGATATGGTCGACGCCGGCGCCGATCGAGAAGATGGCGCGCAGATTGGGCAGGGACGAAAGCAGGTTGGCCTTCTGCTTCCACACCACCGCATAGGTGATCGAGGGATCGCTGGCGCCGTCCGGCTCCAGCACCACCTCGCGCTCGGCCGACAGCAGCTCGCGCCAGCGCTGCGGATGAAAGCCGGTGACGGCAAGCAGGACGCGGCCTTTTTCCATGTGCGGATTTTTCTTCCCTGTCATTTCAGCTTTGGCCCTGCCTATTCGCTGACCACGCCGGTCGGTGCCGTCTCGATCCGGAAGGCGGCCGAGATCAGTGCCCGAGTATAGTCGGTTTGCGGGCTGCCAAAAATCTGTTCGGAAGGCCCGGCTTCGACGATCTGGCCATTGCGCATGACGATGACGTCGTTGGCAAGCGCGCGGATGACTTTCAGGTCGTGGCTGATGAACAGATAGGCGAGATCGTGCTTGGCCTGCAGGCTGCGCAGGAGATCGACGACCTGCGCCTGCACGCTCATGTCGAGCGCCGAGGTCGGCTCGTCCAGCATGACGAAGCGCGGGTTGAGCACCATGGCGCGGGCGATGGCCACGCGCTGGCGCTGGCCGCCGGAGAATTCGTGCGGATAGCGGTTGCGCGTCTCGGGATCGAGCCCGACCTCCTTCAACACGTCGACGACCTTGTCGTCGCGCTGGTCGGGCGTGAGCTTCGGCTCGTGGATCCTCAGTCCTTCCTCGATGATCTCGGCGATCGACATGCGCGGGCTGAGCGAGCCGAACGGGTCCTGGAAGACGATCTGCAGCTCGCGCCTGAGCGGCCGCATGGCATTGAAGGAGAGCTGGTTGATGTCGCGCCCGTCGAACTGGATGGTTCCGGTCGACGAGATCATCCTGGCAAGCGCCAGCCCAAGCGTCGTCTTGCCCGAGCCGGATTCGCCGACGACGCCAAGCGTCTGGCCGGCCCGCACGGTGACGTCGATCCCGTCCACCGCCTTCACATTGTCGACGGTGCGGCGGAAGAAGCCGCGCTTGATCGGGAACCAGACCTTGATGTCCTTGCCCATCATCACCGCCTTGGCGTCGGCATTCGCCGCCGGCGGCTTGCCTTTCGGCTCGGCCGCCAGCAAGTGCTTGGTATAGGCATGCTGCGGATTGGCGAAGATGTCCTTGGTCGGGCCGCTCTCGACGATCTTGCCCTTGGTCATCACGCAGACGCGGTCGGCGATCTTCCTGACGATGCCGAGATCATGGGTGATGAACAGCATCGACATGCCCTTGCGGGCCTTGAGCTTCGCAAGCAGCTCGAGGATCTGCGCCTGCACGGTGACGTCGAGCGCCGTCGTCGGCTCGTCGGCGATCAGAAGCTCCGGCTCGTTGGCCAGCGCCATGGCGATCATGACACGCTGGCGCTGGCCGCCGGAAAGCTGGTGCGGATAGGCGTCGAGCCTCTTTTCCGGGTCGCGTATGCCGACCTCGTTGAGCAGTTCCAGCGTGCGCGCTCGAGCCTGCCTGTCGCCGAGCCCCTGGTGCAGCTTCAGCACCTCGACGACCTGCTGCTCGATCGTGTGCAGCGGATTGAGCGAGGTCATCGGCTCCTGGAAGATCATGGTGATCTTGTTGCCGCGCACCCGCCTCAGCGCCCGCTCGTCCATGGACAACAGGTCGGCGCCCTGGAACAGAATCCGTCCGGACGGGTGGCTGGCCGTCGGGTAGGGCAGGAGCTTCAGCACCGACAGCGCCGAGACCGACTTGCCGGAACCGGACTCGCCGACCAACGCCACCGTCTCGCCCTTGGCGATGTCGAAGGAAATGTGGTCGACGGCGAGCGACTGCTTGCCGCCTTGCGCGAAGGCGACGCTGAAATCGCGGACGGAAAGCAGGGGCTCGCTCATTTGAACGTCTTGCGCGGATCGAAGGCGTCGCGCGTCGCCTCGCCGACGAAAACCAGCAGCGAAAGCATCAGCGAGATGACGATGAAGGCGGAAATGCCGAGCCACGGCGCGTTGAGGTTGCGCTGCGCCTGCTTAAGCATTTCGCCGAGCGAGGCCGAGCCCGGCGGCAGGCCGAAGCCGAGATAGTCGAGCGAGGTCAGCGTCGAGATCGAGCCGGAGAGCAGGAAGGGCAGGAAGGTCAGCGTCGCCACCATGGCGTTGGGCAACAGGTGCCGGAACATGATCGTGCGGTTGGGCACACCGAGGGCGCGCGCGGCGTTGACATATTCGAAGTTGCGGGCGCGCAGGAACTCGGCCCTGACCACGCCAACCAGCGCCACCCAGGAGAACAAGAGCATCAGGCCGAGCAGGATGAAGAAGCCGGGCGGCAAGATGGCGGCGACGATGAGCAGCAGATAGAGCACCGGGATCGCCGACCAGATCTCGATAAAGCGCTGGAACAGAAGGTCCGTCCAGCCGCCGAAATAGCCTTGCATGGCGCCGGCCGCCACGCCGATCAGCGACGATCCCACGGTCAGGATCAGGCCGAACAGGACGGATATCCTGAAGCCGTAGATCAGCCGCGCCAGCACGTCCCGCGCCTGGTCGTCGGTGCCCAGCCAGTTCCAGTTGCCGACCGAGCAGTTCGGGTCGGCCGCGCCTTGCGGGTATTGGTTGCAGAGCGTCTTCTTGTCGTAGAGCCAGGACGGCTTGGTCGGAGCCGCCTCGGGAATGGCGTTGTTGACCGTCTGGTAGGAGTAGCGCACCGGTGGCCAGATCATCCAGCCATTGGCGTTGATCTCGTCCTGGATGACGGGGTCGCGATAATCGGTCACGGCATAGAAGCCGCCGAATTTCTCTTCCGGATAGGCGACCAGCACCGGGAACAGGATCTCGCCCTTATAGGAGGCGATGATCGGCTTGTCGTTGGCGATGAACTCGGAAAACAGCGACAGCACGAACAGGATGAGAAAGATCCACAACGACCAAAAGCCGCGCCGGTTCGACTTGAAG